>DQCL01000044.1 GCA_003533975.1 Octadecabacter sp.
GGCGTGCCAAAGGTCGGCGCGCCGCTGTTCATGTCGATGGAGGTCACAAAGGTGCCCATAATCACTGGCGCACCGGGGCGAATGATTTGGCTATAGGCGATGCCCGCCATCACTTCAGCGAGAACCTGTGTCAATGTGCCAACGACGGACACGGGTGCCATTGCGCCCCCGACGATAAACGGAGAGATAATCGCCGCCTGGTTGTGCGCCGCGTAGACCTCAAGTGCACCCATCATCGTCGCGTCAAAGGTTAACGGTGAGTTGATATTAATCAGTGACGTCATGACCGTATTGTCAGCCACAAATTCCTTGCCGAACAAAATCTCGCACATTTCAATGCTGTCTTTCGCGCGGCTCGGCTCTGTTACGGACCCCATGAATGGTTTGTCCGATAGCGTCATATGCGCCATCAGCATATCAAGGTGGCGCTTGTTAACCGGAACATCTGTTGGCTCGCACACGGTCCCGCCGGAATGGTGTAGCCACTTGGACATATAGGCAAGCTTCACGAATTTTTCGAAGTCAGCGATTGTCGCGTAACGACGGCCACCTTCTACGTCGCGCACGAAGGGCGGACCATATACAGGTGCCAGCACAAGATTGTCGCCGCCGATCGTGACATTGCGTTCAGGGTTGCGCGCATGTTGAACAAACGTGCTGGGCGCTGTGGCACAAAGCTTACGGGCGAGACCTTTGGGAATGCGAACTCGCTCGCCAGTGACTTCTGCGCCAACGGATTTCCAACGCTCAAGCGCTTCAGGATTGTCGACAAAAGCAACACCGATTTCTTCCAGTACTGTTTCTGCGTTGGCCTCGATAATATCGAGCGCCTCTTCCGACAGCATCTCAAGATTCGGGATTTTGCGTTCGATCGTTTTTGCCGTCTCAAAGCTAACAGCAGAACGTTCTGCGCGTCGTGCGGCACCGCCGCCCCCACGTCCGCGTCGTGCTGGTGCCTTTTGTGCTGCGTCCGACATCGTAATCACCCTATTAGAATCCTGTTGATGTGGACGCTACACCGCGCAGCCTCCTCTGATTTGAAAAGAAGCGGCCATTAAGAGGCGAAAGCGACATTGAGTGCCTGCGCATGCTCTTGCGCGTCGCGCATTCGCGTTTTACGAGACGACATGGATAATATCACACACGACACCCTCCTTATCATCGACTTTGGTTCCCAAGTGACGCAGCTGATTGCGCGGCGCCTGCGAGAACAAAACGTCTATTGCGAAATTCACCCGTATCAGAACGTCACAGACGCGGTTTTGGCGGATATCGCGCCGAAAGCGGTGATCCTGTCCGGCGGGCCGGATTCGGTTACGCGCGAAGGCAGCCCCCGCGCACCTGAAAGCTTGTGGAACATGGGCATTCCGGTTCTTGGAATATGCTACGGCCAGCAAACCATGATGACGCAATTGGGCGGTCTTGTTGAAGGCGGTAAGATTTCCGGCGGCGGTGGCACCGCTGAATTTGGTCGCGCCAAGGTAACGCCAAAAGCCGCGCTTGATCTGCTTGATGGCTGGTTCAGCGATGGTGAAGAACAAGTCTGGATGAGCCACGGTGACCACGTTTCAAAAATCGCCCCCGGTTTTGAGGTTTACGGAACCTCGCCAAATGCGCCTTACGCAATTTTGGCGGATACGAGCCGCCACTTCTACGGTGTGCAGTTCCACCCTGAGGTTCACCACACCCCACGTGGTGCAAAGCTCTATGAAAACTTCGTAAAGATTGCCGGTTTCGCGGGTGATTGGACGATGGACGCCTACAAAGACATCGCGATTGAGAAAATTCGTGAACAGGTAGGCGACAAAAAGGTCATCTGTGGGCTGTCCGGCGGCGTTGATTCATCTGTAACTGCTGCGTTGCTTCACGAAGCGATCGGCGACCAGTTGACCTGTGTGTTTGTCGATCACGGATTGCTGCGCAAAGATGAAGGCGCGGATGTTATCGCGATGTTCCGTGACAACATGAACCTGCAAGTCATTCACGCGGACGAGGCTGACCTGTTCTTGGGCGAACTTGAAGGCCAGTCAGACCCTGAAACCAAGCGTAAGATCATTGGCCGTTTGTTCATCGACGTGTTCCAGAAATACGCCAATGAGATTGAGGGTGCCGAGTTCCTTGCGCAGGGGACGCTTTATCCCGATGTCATTGAATCCGTTTCATTTTCCGGCGGCCCATCAGTCACGATCAAGAGCCACCACAACGTTGGTGGCCTGCCCGATAAAATGGGCCTAAAGCTGGTCGAACCCCTGCGCGAGCTGTTCAAGGACGAGGTGCGCGTGTTGGGCCATGAGCTTGGCCTTCCCGCCAGCTTCATTGGTCGCCACCCTTTCCCTGGGCCAGGCCTCGCGATCCGCTGTCCAGGTGAAATTACGCGCGAAAAACTGGATATCCTGCGTGAAGCTGATGCCGTCTATATTGATCAGATCCGCAAACATGGTCTGTACGATGATATCTGGCAGGCGTTTGTTGCGATCCTGCCTGTCCGCACTGTTGGTGTAATGGGTGACGGGCGCACGTATGACTTTGCATGCGCCCTGCGTGCTGTAACTTCTGTGGATGGCATGACAGCGGACTACTATCCGTTTTCCCACGAGTTCTTGGGCGAAACGGCAACGCGCATCATCAATGAAGTCGCGGGCATTAACCGCGTCACCTATGACATCACTTCCAAACCCCCCGGAACCATCGAGTGGGAATAATGCGGCTCGTCCGTTACCTCAGGCGGTTGGTAAAACTGGGTATTGCCGCTTTTGTCGCAATGACATTGGCAATGCTCGCGTGGACGTTCCTTTGGCCAGTGCCTGATGTGCGTGGGATGAAGCAGGCCGATGTAATTTTTTGCCTCGGCGCGGGAATGGATGAGGCAGGCACACTTGATTCCGCCGCCCTGACACGGGTTGACCGGTGTGTACAGCTGTTTGAGGCAGGCCTTGCCCCTGTGATTGTATTTTCGGGTGGAACCGCGCGTGAAGGTGGCCCAAGCGCTGGTGGGCAAATGGCGCTTTATGCGCAGTCCCTTGGTGTTCCCGTAGAAGCCACGATCATTGAAGGTCGGGCCCAATCTACGTTGCAGAACGCCTTATTTTCATTGGACCTTACACCTGACGCGCAAGATTTCATCGTCGTAACCGAAGCCTTCCACCTGCCCCGTTCATGGGCGTCCTTTCACTGGGCGCGTTGGGAAATGGGGCTGCCAAACACCAAAACATTCCATCTCGTTATGTCCGAAGATGTACGCCGCACCCAACCAGACAACTCCGTCGAATGGCGCGCCTTGGTCCGCGAAAGTTTTGCGATCTGGTTTAATGCGGTGCGTGCTTTGGCCTACTCTGTTTCAACAAATAAACCAATTGGCTTGCTTCACTAGGTGTACAGTTTAGTGTCGAATCCTATGCGGTTCTTATTGTCCACTCTTCTAGTCGGCGTTGCGTCTTTTGCGAATGCGCAAGAGCAACCCGAGTTGCTCACAATACCGATTGCGTGCAGTGGCGTTGAGCCGGAGTGGTCCATTCTTATGGAAGACAACCAAGCGGAATTCGAATATCGTGGAACGTCTGAGATGACGATCATGCTGGACACCCCCACCGAAGGTGCCGACTGGCCGCGCGCCTTCACGTTGATTGGACGCGGTGACAGTGCGATTGTGATCATTGAACCAAACGCGTGTGACACAGGCCCATACACCGCGCGAGTGTTGACGCAACGTGGTCAAACACCCGTGCTTTTAACAGGGTGTTGCATGTTCTTGCAGGGTTAAGAACATCCTCAACCACCAAAGCAAATGACATTGCCTTGAACAGCTGGGCGCGATCTCAATGTGGATAAGGAAGTCCTGATGACAAACACAACGCGTGCTGGACTTTGGATGATTGGCGCAATTGTGTCCTTCACATCGATGGCAATCGCCGGACGCGCTGTCAGCCTTGAACTTGATACCTTCGAAATCATGATGTTTCGAAGCCTCACGGGGATTGTAATTGTTTTGGTCGTGGCTTCGTTCGCGGGAACGTTAAGCCAAGTAAACCGCCAGAAATTGGGTTTACATGCACTGCGAAACCTCGCTCATTTTACGGGGCAAAACCTGTGGTTCTTTGCCCTCACGGTGATCCCGTTAGCACAGGTCTTCGCGTTGGAGTTCACAACCCCGATTTGGGTCATTTTGTTTTCGCCTTTGCTGCTGAAGGAACGTATCACGTGGATTGGTATGCTCGCCGCCATCATCGGGTTCGCCGGTGTGATGATCGTTACCCAACCGGGCCACACTGCAATTTCATCCGGTACAATTGCCGCCGCCGCCGCCGCCATCGGGTTCGCGTTGACGGCAATATTCACACGTAAACTGACCCGAAACCAAAGCATCACATGCATTCTGTTTTGGCTGACGGTCCTCCAAGCGATCTTTGGAATCATTTGTGCAGGTTATGATGGCGATATCGCCTTCCCGAGCATCACGGCCCTACCTTGGATCATACTGATCGGCTTTGCCGGCCTGATTGCACATTTTTGTCTCACGACCGCTCTCTCTCTGGCGCCTGCAAATATCGTCATGCCGATCGACTTCATTCGCCTTCCGGTCATCGCAATCGTCGCGGCACAGGTTTACAATGAAGTTCTGGATCCGTGGGTCTTTGTCGGCGCTTTCGTGATATTCGCGGCGAATTACCTAAACATTACCTACGGTCAACACGCCAAAGCGTGATGCAAATGTCGCCAATTGGGTACGCTTAGCATTAGACGTAGCGTAACGACCCAATAAGAATTGACCAAAACGCTTCAGGCTTCATAGGGTGTGTGCAGGGAAAATACATGCACTCTAGGGACAAGGGATAAGAGACATGAAAAAGTTTATGACAGCAGGCGCAGCCCTGCTTATGACGACAAGCATCGCGGCCGCGGGTGGTTTGGACCGTTCTGGTCAGGGCATTGGCGTTATTTTTGAAGACGGTGACTACGCAGAGCTGAACTTTGGGTCCGTTTCTCCAGATGTATCGGGCACCGGTTTGGGTGGTGCGACTGGGAATGTTACGCCGGACTATATGCAACTGGGAATGGCATACAAAACTCAGTTGACAGACCAATTTTCAGTTGCCTTGGTCTACGATCAGCCGTTTGGAGCGCACGTGGATTACGACACGGGTAGCGGATATGTTTTAACGACGACGAGTGCAGAAGTTAAATCCGACGGCATCACGATATTGGGCCGCTACGAAATCAATCCCAACTTTAGCTTTCACGGCGGCTTGCGCTACGTGCAGGCGCAAGGAACCTATGACCGTGCTTCCATCCCAGACCTAGATGGCCCGGGTCCATTCATCGCAGTTCCAGAGTACTCGTCAACCTACTCTCAAGACGGTGGTGTCGGATATGTCCTTGGTGGCGCTTATGAACGTCCTGATGTAGCCCTTCGCGTTGCGATCACGTATAGCAGCGAAATCGATCTGGAACTGGGAAGCGATAACATTAACAGTGCTGGCCTGACGACTACGCTACCAGAATCTGTGAACCTCGATTTTCAGACAGGTATCGCAGCAGATACATTGCTGTTCGGTTCAGTGCGTTATGTTGCTTGGAACGGCTTTCAATTGGTGGA
>DQCL01000098.1 GCA_003533975.1 Octadecabacter sp.
AACCAATGCAACGCTTAGTCGTGTGCCGTAAAGATCACCCGAAAAATCAAAGAGATAGCTTTCACAATTCGGCACGTCCCCATCAAACATAGGGCGGATACCGATTGACGCAGCACCGTTGTAGGTGCCTTGGTGTGGTCCTTCTAGGACGTCGACCTTTACCGCATAGACCCCAAATTTAGGCGGATGCAGCCCGTCTATGGACATATTGGCCGTTGGGAACCCTAGGTCGCGGCCGCGCTGTTCGCCGGTGACGACAGGGCCGACGATCCGGTGCCAATGGCCCAACATCTCAGAGGCAATGCGCGGGGTTCCATCAGCAAGTGCTTGGCGGATCGCGGTGGAGGACACATCGCCAGCTGTCGTCGACAGCATCGGGGCAATTGTTACGCCAAATCCCATCACCTCGCCAAAGGCTTTCAAATCCTGCGTGGATCCAGCGCGACCTTTGCCGAAACAAAAATCTTCACCCACGACAACATGGGTCAATCCGAGGCGATCAGTGATGATCGTTTGCGCGAACTCTTCCGGCGTGAGGGCGGCAAGAGCATCGTTGAACGGTACTTGGTACAACCGTTCAACCCCCAATTTTTCAAGGCGATTTGCCTTGGATTCGGCGTTCATCAATCGAAAGGGTGGGGCGTCGGGTGCGAAGTGGTCGCGCGGGTGGGGTTCAAACGTCAGAATGCCGAGGGGCGCACCGTTTGCGACGCTGCGGGTCAGGTCGATGACGGCTTGATGGCCAAGGTGAACACCGTCAAAGTTGCCAATGGCCGCAGCTGCGCCGCGGTCTTCAGGGGCAATGAAATATGGGTCACGAATGATGCGCATGGGGTTGGGTAACGCGCCCTTGCGTCAGGTTCAAGTCAGTCGAATTTACGCGAAGGCGCCATAACGATGGCTTCGCCTTTTAGGACCTTCTTGCCGTCGATTTCGCAGTGCGTATCCATCGTCACGCGGCGCTTGCCGATGTCCATGTCGGTGACGGTAACAATCGCGTCTACCATGTCGCCGGGGCGCACAGGGGCCAAGAATTTAAGGGTTTGGCCGAGATAGACCGTACCATGACCTGGCAGTTGTTCACCAATAACCGCCGAGATCAGGCCCGCCGTCAGCATGCCGTGGGCAATGCGGCCCTCAAAGATGGTTTCGTTGGCATAATCATCGTCGAGGTGAACAGGGTTATGATCTGTCGAAATCTCGGCGAACATTTCGATGTCGCGGTCGGTGATCATCTTGCGCAAGGAGCGCGACATGCCGATTTCGATATCTTCAATACAGACGGTTCCGCGGTAGTCATTGTCGAGCATCTTATCATCCATCGAGTAACAAAAATTCTTCTATACCATGAAGGTTGAAATATTATTACTTTGCGGACGCAGCATTTGTCAAGACACTCTTAACTTATCGCAGGAATCCAATTGCATGGGTTGGTGTGATTTTTTCCGTTTTAATATAATGGTTTAGCGCTATTTCGTCGGGGTGTTGCGCGGTCTTTGTTTCTGCGGCGGCGAGGCCGCCGGTGATGAACAGCGTGTCAATGTCTTCCATTTGCCCCCCTAGAATGTCTGTGCGAATCCCGTCTCCGATGGCGATTATACGCGGATCTGTTAACGATCCGTCTAAGGCAGCGTAACGGCGGCGGGCGAGGTCATAGATCGGCGGATGAGGTTTCCCGAAGTAGAGGCTTTCACCGCCCATTTCCGTATACAAAGCGGCCAGCGCGCCGGCGCACCATTCGCGGGTCTCGCCGCGATCGACAATAATGTCAGGGTTGGCGCAAAGCAGCTTTAGCCCTTTGGTTTTAGCATACAGAAAATCGGCGCGGTTCACGTCGACGTCTGCTTGGGTATCAAAGGGGCCGCAGCAGACGATGCCCTCGGCCTGATCAAGTGGAACCTTTTGAATATCAACAGGATTTTTGATGATGCTGAGGGGTTTGAAGAAGTCATCATCGCGGGGTGCTTCGCCCATGAAGTAGACCTTTTCGCCGACAATTCCGCGAAACATTGCCGCGCGGGCGGAGTCGCCGGAGGTCGCGATGGCGTCCCAGCATTTCTCCATATCCATGTCCAAAAGCTGTTGTGCAACGCTGTCCCACGGGCGCGGGGAGTTGGTGACCAGCACGACTTTGCCGCCGCGTTCACGGTAGGACACCATCGCGGAAACCGCGTCCTTAAACGGGGTGATTCCGTTGTGCATGCAGCCCCAAAGGTCGACGAAGGCTACGTCGTAGCGATCGGAAATCTCTGCGAAGGTGTTAACGATTTGGGACATGGATTTACCTTTTGTTAGCGGGCACAGGCCGTACACACTGCGTACACAAGCCGTACACACCCTGTACATACCGCAGGCGCAGAAAAAAAGGGCGCCGAACCGAATGGTCGACGCCCGTTTTTAATGGATCGTTAGGAATCAGACCTTCAAGGAAGGAATGATCTGCTTTTTGCGGCTCATGATGCCGGGAAGCACAACGTTGTCGCCGGAAACGGCAACACCGAAGGACTTTTCAGCGACGGATTTGACCGTGTCGTTTGGCACGAGAAGCGTGGCTTCTTCGTTGAGGATGTCCACGACGAACAGCAACACCTGATCAACGCCATCTTCAGTCGCGACTGCTGTCATGCTGTCCATGATGGATGCTTTGCGGTCCAGCACGATTGCAGGAGCAGTGGTTTCCAGAACGGAGACGCGGAACTTGGTGCCGTCGACGGTGAATTCTTTTGAGTCCATGCGCAGGAGTTCAGCGTCAGAGAACGCGGAGACATCTGATTTCGCCGCGAACATTTCAGTGGCGTAGTCGGAAACCGAAAGGTTTAGCTGGCCTGCCAACGCCAAGGCGAGGTCTTTGTCCGTGTCCGTTGTTGTCGGGGAGCGGAATTCCAACGTGTCAGACAGGATACAGCTGAGCATCAGGCCTTTGATGTTGTCAGGCATGTGTGCGGCGTGTTCGCCCATCAGGTCATGCATGATGGTCGCGGTGCAAGCGAGCGGGCGCACGGTGATGTCGATCGGGCCTTTGGTTTCCAGACCGCCGACCAGTTTGTGGTGGTCGATGATC
>DQCL01000076.1:0-197 GCA_003533975.1 Octadecabacter sp.
GCGAATGGCACGGGTCAGGCGGCGCGTATCAATACCACCGATACCAATGCGGCCACGTGCTTCGAGCCAAGGTTCAAGGCGTTCAACAGAGCGCCAGCTGGAGGGCAGTGTCGGATCCTGTTTAACAACCATACCCGCGGCAAATGGATCCGCGGTTTCGTCGTCTTCGGGGGTGACGCCCGTGTTGCCGATGTGGG
>DQCL01000076.1:221-5544 GCA_003533975.1 Octadecabacter sp.
CTGGCCCGCATAGGAGGGGTCGGTCATGATTTCTTGGTATCCGGTCATCGCAGTATTGAAACAAAGTTCTGCGGTGGTTTGGCCGGTTGCGCCGAAGCCTTTGCCGTAAAACACGGTGCCATCGGCAAGAACAAGGCAGGCTGTTGGTTTGGTGGTGCTGGCCATTGGTCGAATCCCCCGATGAGCGACAAATCTGGTCGCTATGCGGGCATTCGCACAGCGAATTTCCACGCTTCCTAAGGGGTGGGCCAAGGCGGGTCAAGACGCTCAAATGACCCTGCGGTGAGTTGTTCAATGGGCGCTTGTTATACATGTGTAGTTCGAAGTATGGTCCGCGCCTGTTACGCTCACAAAATCAGGCACAAAATCAGGGATGATCGAGATGGAATTGCGCGCAAAGGTCTCAACGGCCCTTAAAGAAGCGATGAAGGCAAAAGACGCCGATCGCCTGTCCACGCTGCGGCTGATCAACGCCGCCATAAAGGACCGCGATATCGACGCGCGGGGCGCTGGCAGCGATGAGGGCGTCGGAGACGACGTCGTGCTGGCGATCATGGGGAAGATGGTCAAGCAGCGGCAGGAGAGCGCCAAAGTATACGAAGAGGGTGGGCGTCTGGAGCTTGCTGAAAAAGAGCTTTCCGAGATCAAGATCATCGAAGACTTTTTGCCACGTCAATTGAGCGATGAAGAAGCCGCCGCCGCGATTGATGCAGCTATCTCAGCGGTTGGAGCTGAAAGTATCCGCGACATGGGTAAAGTCATGGGCAAACTAAAAGCCAAATACACCGGCCAGATGGACTTTGGTAAAACCGGACCGATGGTGAAAGACAAGCTCGGCTAGCGTTTGAACAAGCGCCCGTCGAGGATCGTGAGGCCAAGGGCCAAAAGCGCAAGGCCGACATAGACGTTTGGCGACAGGCTTTCGTTGAGGACCAGTGCACCAAGGACGATCGACACCGGCGGGATGAGCAGTGTGACGATCATGGTGTTGGCGGACCCTGCTGCCGCCAGAATGCGATAGTACAATAAATATGCACCTGCCGTGGCGAAGACCACGTAGTATCCGATTGCGCCAATCGCGGTCAGGCTAAGGTCGAAAGATGGCACGCCGTCGATCAAGATAGCTGCGGGCACCATGACAATTGACGACCCTGTCAGCATGCCCGCTGCCGCGACTTGTGGAGGTAGGTCACTGAGGTTAATGCGCGCCCAAACGCCCGCGAAGGCATACGAAATTGTGCCGCCAATAACAGCCAGTTGCGCCAAGGATGTGATGTCAAAGTTGCGCACCGATTCCAAACCAATCGCTGTGGCCACCCCAAGAAACCCTATCAGGGAACCAATAACCTTGCGCGTCGTGAGGCGTTCATCAGCGAGGATAAGCGCGGCAACGATAACACCAAAAATGGCCGTGCCAGCGTTGAACACCGACGTTAGGCCCGTGGCGATATGCAACTGACCCCAAGCCATAAGGCTGAACGGAATAACGTTGTTGAGCAGCCCCATGACGAACAACGCCCCCCAAATTTTCGGGTCGCGCGGGATGGGAAGGCCGCGCAGCGCGACATAACCCCAAAGGATCAGAGTCGCCCAGAAGACACGGTGCGCGACTGAGGTGACAAACGCAACTTCGTCCAAGGCAAGCCGGATCGCGAGGAAACTGCCGCCCCAGATCAACGCGAGGAGGAACAGTTCAGCCCATGTTCGGGTGGTGATGGTGCGTTGTGTCTTCATTCTGGGACGCTACGGGTTCGGTTGGATCAATGCGACCCGAAACATGCGCCTATTCGTTGAGGTCGTGGAGTTTTCGCTCGAGCTGGTCGTAAAGCACGGCGCGTTCGTCTTCGGACAGAAAGCGGCCTAGTTCGACTTCGCGATCCGCGCCTTTGAGGGTGAGGTAGTTCACGATGCGTTCGTTCTTGCGGTCAATCTTGAGGTGCACCCAGTAGGGGTTGGCCTCCCATGATTTCGTGCCTTGGCGCGGGTGGATGTGTTCGAGTGTCATACGGTCTGGCCAGATGCGCAGCTCTTCGAGGATTTCACCGTCTTTGTAGGACCGTTGCAACGCGTACCAGACGCCAGCGACTGCGATGATGAAGAAGGGTAGTAGGCCCCAAAGGACAGGGGAGCCGATGACGGCGAGCAATGGCACCACGATCAGTAGGACGGTGGCCGAGATGAAGACCACGAAATCGCGGCGCAATAGGGACCGGTAGGGCCATAGATGGAGTTCATCCTCTGGGGCATCCGGGCCGCTGGGTTTAATCCATTCATAGGGCATGCGCGCGAGATTAGGCGATCATATCGGCGTGTCGAGGGGATGGGGTGTCGCAGGGTGTCAGAGTTTCAGCTTTCGCATCACTGACCAGAATGCCGCCGCCGTGAACCCCATGAGGGGTAGCGCGCGGAAAAAAGGCCCCGGCGTTTCCGCCGAGGCCCGTAATCGTCAGACTTTAAGGTCTGTTAGTGTCCGCGCTGGTGGTCCCAGTCGGACTGCTTTGGAAGTGTTTCGAATGTGTGCTCTGGTGGAGGGGACGGCAATGTCCATTCCAGCGTGTCAGCAAATTCGCCCCACGGGTTGTTCTCTGTCGCGTTTTTCGGGCTCAACAGTGTCTTGAACAAGATCACGATGAAGAACACGAAGGATGCGAAGGAGATGAATGCACCGATGGAAGACACATAGTTCCACGTCGCGAACGCTTCGTTGTAGTCGATGTAGCGGCGCGGCATGCCGTTACGACCAAGGAAGTGCTGCGGGAAGAACGTGATGTTCGCACCGATGAACATCATCCAGAAGTGCGTGTGACCAGCCCATTCAGGGATCATCCGGCCAGACATTTTCGGCAACCAGTAGTAGATACCAGCAAAGATACCGAACACCGCACCAAGCGACATCACGTAGTGGAAGTGCGCAACGACGTAGTAGGTGTCATGATACGCGCGGTCGACGCCAGCCTGTGACAGCACGATGCCGGTCACGCCGCCAACGGTGAACAGGAACAAGAACCCGAACGCCCACATCATAGGTGTTTTGAACGTGACAGAACCGCCCCACATCGTCGCGATCCATGAAAAGATCTTAACGCCGGTCGGGACCGCAATGACCATTGTGGCCAGCATGAAGTAGGACTGCTGTGTCAGGGACATACCGACAGTGTACATGTGGTGCGCCCATACGACGAAGCCCAGAACACCAATCGCAACCATCGCGTAGACCATCGGCAGGTAGCCAAAGATCGGCTTCTTGGAGAAGGTCGAGATGATGTGGCTGATGATGCCGAATGCAGGGATGACGATGATGTAAACTTCTGGGTGACCGAAGAACCACAAGATGTGCTGGTACAGGACCGGGTCGCCGCCGCCAGCAGGGTCAAAGAAGGTCGTGCCGAAGTTACGGTCCATCAAAAGCATTGTGATCGCGCCAGCCAGAACAGGCAGAGCCAGAAGGATCAGCCATGCGGTGACAAAGATCGACCAAGCAAACAGCGGCACTTTGTGCAGCGTCATGCCAGGTGCGCGCATGTTCAGGAAGGTTGTGATCATGTTGATCGCGCCAAGGATGGACGAAGCACCGGAAACGTGAACCGCGAAGATCGCGAGGTCCATTGAGATGCCTGTCTCGGTTGTGGAGAGCGGCGGGTACAGAACCCAACCAACGCCAGAACCAAGTTGGCCGTTACCGCCAGGTGCAAGCAGGGAAGACACACCAAGTGCAACACCGGTACAGAACAGCCAGAAAGACAGGTTATTCAAGCGCGGGAATGCCATGTCAGGCGCGCCGATTTGCAGTGGCATGAAGTAGTTACCAAAGCCGCCGAAAAGCGCAGGAATAACAACGAAGAACATCATCAACACGCCATGGTACGTGATCATCACGTTCCAGAGGTGGCCGTTTGGCGTACATTCATCAAGCGCTGCAGGGAACAGGCGCGCGCCCTCCAGGCACATGTATTGAACGCCAGGGTTCATCAGTTCCATGCGCATGTAGACGGTGAACATGACGGACAGAAGCCCGACAAAACCGGCTACGAACAGGTACAAAATACCGATGTCTTTGTGGTTGGTGGACATGAACCAACGGGTAAAGAACCCGCGGTTGTCTTCATGCTCATGGTCGTGGACGGCTGCGTCTACCATGTGGCGCTCCCTTAAACTTAGCTTTATTTTTGAGGAGTGAACAGATTCACCCCATCGCTTGGAATTGGTTTTACGGCGATGATGCTTGATGGGCAATGGTCCATTCAATGCTTTGCATGGGTAAAATTGGCGCAGGGGCGTTGAATTACGGGCTTGCGTCCATCCAAGGTGTGTTTGGCCGTCTAAGGCGTGCCCAAGAGCTCTGCTAAAGCCGTGCGATTCTGACTGACATCGCGCAAGGAATAGCCGTCCAAAACAACAAAAAATGCTTCTTTGGCTTGCGTGAGTGGGCCGCGCAGCCCGCAGGCAGGGAGAATGGCGCAGTTAGGCGCGCTGCCAAAGCATTCAACGACGGGGTCGTCGGCCATAATCATGCGCAACACTGCGCCGATTGAGATGTCGGATGCAGGGCGCGCTAAACGCAAGCCGCCGCCGCGGCCACGATCGGACGCTACGTATCCACCGCGCACCAGTTCACTCGCGACTTTGGCGATGTGATGACGAGACAACCCATAGCGCTGTGCAATTGAGGATGCAGAAACACGACCCTCTTTGGAAACGGAAAGGGCGATGAGGATGCGAAGGGCGTAGTCGCTAAATTTATCAAGTTGCATAGGTCTAATTAGCATTTGCAATGCGTATTATAAAGGCGTATTTGAAATACGCATTAAGATTTACCCTGAGGAGCCACCATGTCGATCACTGACGTTATCTTATGGCCCGGAACCAAGATTTGCGAATGGTTGGGCGTTGACCCCGAGGCTGATCAAGGCCTGATCCGTTCTATGTTTAACATGCTGGTCTATCTCGTCGTGATCCTGACGGTCATGTGGTTTATCTTGGGGTAAAACCACGTCCACGTATCGACATCACGCCGGAACAAATTGCAGGCGTGGTTGCACATTTTTATGCCCGCCTTCGCACGGAACCAACATTGGTGCAGGGCTTCGGTTTGGCTTGCCGTCGTTTCATGAAGCTATAAAGGGCTTAACGCGTCCGTGGCGTCACGCTGTCTTCGAACGTTTTTTGCAGGGCGACATCGACGTCATTCAGTGTAACAGGCAGGCCGAGGTCGACGAGTGACGTGACCCCGTGTTCGGTGATGCCGCACGGGACGATGCCGCTGAAATGGGTGAGGTCGGGTTCAACGTTGATGCTGATCCCGTGAAAGCTGATCCATTTGCGC
>DQCL01000162.1 GCA_003533975.1 Octadecabacter sp.
ATATCGTCGCGAAGGCGGTCATCAAGGCCGCTAAAGGGTTCATCCATCAGCATTATGCGTGGCCGCGGGGCCAGCGCGCGGGCCAGCGCCACGCGTTGCTGTTCTCCGCCTGAAAGCTCATGCGGGTAGTTGTCGATGTGTGGTAGCATGCCGACCTTAGACAGCAGCTCTTCGACCCGCGCTCGTGTCTGAGACGCCCGCCCCTTTAGCCCATAGGCGACATTTCCCGCGACAGACAGATGCGGGAACAACGCGAAATCCTGAAACATCAGGCCAATCCCGCGCCCCTCAGGCGGTATGCAGTGCTTTCCGTCGCAGATCATTTCGCCATCGACCCATGTGGAACCGGAATCCTGCGTCTCAATCCCTGCGATCATACGAAGCGTCGTGGATTTCCCGCAGCCCGATGGCCCAAGCAGGCACGTCACCTGTCCCGGCATCACCGACAGTGACACATCATCCACCACACGCCGCCCGCCAAAGCTGCGCATGAGGTTGCGAATTTCGAGGCGGGGAGTTTCCGTCACCAATAGAGGCCCTTAATCCTTACCGAAAAAATCGGGTATAGATGCAGATAGCAACGCACCTTCCTTAGGGCAAGTGTCAGAGCGTCGCGTTTACAGCACCACCGTCCAACAACAGGTTTTGACCGACGATAAAACCGGCGTGCTGAGAGCACAGAAACGCACAAGCCGCGCCAAATTCCTCGCGCGTGCCGTATCGCCCTGCGGGAATGGTCGCTTGGCGGTTGGTTTTGGCTTGTTCAGCCGAAATTCCCTGCGCGTCGCTGACGCCTTTATCAAGGGACACCGCACGATCCGTCGCATGGATGCCGGGAAGCAGGTTGTTAATCGTGACACCTGCGCCAGCGACCTGACGCGATGTACCACCAACATACCCCGTCAAACCAGCACGCGCGGCATTTGACAGCCCCAGCACCGGAATAGGGGATTTTACAGATTGCGACGTGATGTTCACGACCCGCCCCCAGCCTTTGTCCATCATCGCAGGGACAAGGGCTTTGATCAGGGCAATTGGCGAAAGCATGTTGGCATCAAGAGCGGCAATGAAATCATCGCGGTCCCAATCAGACCACATCCCAGGAGGTGGGCCACCGGCATTTGTCACCAAGATATCAACACCTTGGGCCGCATCAATCACGGCCTTCTGGCCCTCTTCTGTCGTAACATCGGCCGCAACCGTCACCACTTCAACGCCATAGGTTTCACGAATCTCTGCCGCTGTCGCTTCCAGCGCCTCAACGCCCCGCGCGTTCATAACCAAATCAACGCCGTCCGCCGCCAAAGCCTCAGCACAACCGCGCCCCAAACCCTTTGAGGACGCGCACACCAACGCCCGCTTACCTTTTATGCCCAAATCCATTGAAGAGTCTCCCGTTTGCCGTCATTACCTTAACGTCACAAATCGCCCATCCGAGGTCCGATCGTTGACGATATTTTGCCCTATTTCTAAGGTATGTGTCTTAGAAATGACCACCCCTGTTTGAGTAGAGTACCCAGAATGTCCGAAGCAGCCCGAAACACAATCGCCGTTTTCGCATCCGACATGTTTGTCGTGACTGACGGCGTAGCAGAGGGCGACGGCATTGCATTCATGGAGGAGCTTGTCCTTGATGACGTTTATCAACTCGTCACGGACACCACGCGCAAGGCGCTTACGTATGAAAAGGGCGACGGCACGGCGTTTGTGGTCGCCAGCGATACCGAAATAGGCACGCCAGGGAACTTGTTATACCTCGACTGCGCGATCACGCTTATGGCGCGAGACAGCACCACATACGAAGCACTGATCTTGGTCGAAGTTGAGGGTGATGAGGCAGTCGAAATCTATTTGATGCCCTTGGCCACGCTCAAAGCCGAGTATGATTACCGCCTTGTTCGGGCAGACCGCGACACTGCGGCGGCCAAGTTTGGCGACGTGGCCTGTGTGCGCTTTGCCAAGGGTACGCACATTACCCTCGCGTCTGGCGCCCAAGTTCCGATTGAAGAGTTAAAGATCGGTGACCGTGTGCTTACCCGCGACGCAGGCCCACAAGAAATCCGTTGGATCGGCGAAACAACGGTCCGCGCAGTCGGGGATTACGCCCCTGTGGTGATAACCGAAGGCGCGTTGTTCAACACGCGTGATCTGGTGCTGAGCCCCGATCACCGCCTTTTTATCTATCAGCGCGAAGATCGCCTTGGCGCCGGACGTTCCGAGGTTCTGGTCAAAGTACGCCACCTCATCAACGATGACAGCGTTTACCAACAGGACGGCGGGTTCTACGACTTCTTCCAAATCCTATTTGACGATCACCAGATCATTTATGCGGAAGGCATTGCTGCTGAAACGCTGCTTGTCGATGCGCGAACGCGTGCCGCCCTTCCAGAAGCAGCAGGCGCAACCGAACACATGGATGCACCGCATCGGAAATTTGAAGTGACCGAAAGCCTCGCGAACAAGCCTGATATTGTGTCACTTCTGAAAAGAGCGTCCTCAAGCTAGGCGCATTTGCAATAGAGACAGGCACCTAGTCCTGATTGCTCTTGTTGCAGTGTCCCGATATAGCGCGACACATGACAAATCGCCCTGACCTTCCCGCTGAAATTGCCCGCCGCCGGACCTTTGCGATCATTTCGCATCCCGACGCCGGCAAAACGACACTCACCGAGAAGTTTCTGTTATTCGGTGGCGCTATCCAGATGGCCGGTCAGGTCCGCGCCAAAGGCGAAGCGCGGCGCACGCGCTCGGACTTTATGCAGATGGAAAAAGACCGGGGTATCTCGGTTTCGGCCTCGGCAATGTCGTTCGACTTTGGCGGCTTCCGGTTCAATCTGGTCGATACGCCCGGCCACTCGGACTTTTCCGAAGACACCTACCGCACCCTGACTGCTGTCGACGCCGCCATCATGGTGATCGACGGGGCGAAGGGCGTGGAAAGCCAGACGCAGAAACTGTTCGAGGTTTGCCGTCTGCGCGACCTGCCGATCCTGACGTTCTGTAACAAGATGGACCGCGAAAGCCGCGATACATTTGAAATTAT
>DQCL01000122.1:0-4398 GCA_003533975.1 Octadecabacter sp.
GTTTTCAGTTCTTGTGCTTCGAGAAGGGTAAGACCTACGATCTCTTCAGCAAGTTTTTTCAGATCAGCCATTTGCTTTTCCATTTCTCAGTTTGTGTTCCAACGACAGGGGTAGTCCCTACGTCAGCCATTCAAGTTGCTTCAGGCAGCTTTCTCTTCGATCGTAGAGAGGATGCTTGCGATGTTGGAAGCAGGCGCGCCAATTGCGCCGGCGATGTTGGAGGCAGGTGCACCGATGCAGCCCACGATGGAAGCAATAAGCTCCTCACGGGATGGCATTTCGGACACTGCTTTAACACCAGCGACGTCAAGTTCCGTCTCACCCATAGCGCCGCCAAGGATAACGAGCTTTTCGTTGTCTTTAGCGAAACCCTGAGCAACCTTGGCCGCAGCCACAGGATCCTCAGAATAGGTCAGAACGGTCATGCCTGTCAGGTGATCAGCGATGCTTGCGCATGGCTTACCTTCGAGGGCAATTTTGGCGAGCTTGTTTTTGGCAACGCGTACAGATGCGTCGACTTCACGTGCACGGGCACGCAGGTCTTGCATCTCAGCAACTGTCAGGCCTTCGTAGTGGGCAACCACAACGACGCCAGAGCTTTCAAAGATTTGGCCGAGATCCTCGACCAATTGTTCTTTCTGGGCTCTATCCACAGTTTCACTCCAAATATGGGGCTTGGGAAGAATTCCGGCCCCGGCTCAAGTTTGCCTGACCTTTGCGGGCCAGACGTAGAAGTCCTCAAATAACGGGGGTGAGCCGAGTGAAACTGAGGAGATCCTCAGGTTAATTCGGTCGATCCCGCCTCAGGCAGGAATTATGGTCTAGGACCACCCACCGTCTCGGACGAAACAAAATAGCGCCCGACGAATCGAACACTGATTTGTAAGGGATCATCTAGAGGGCTTGGGCCGACTTGTGAAGAGGGAGAGTGTGCAGAGGCCGGTTTTTCGCGCGTTGATTGCCAAGAATTCAATGTCGCGCGCGTTGGAGGGCCGTCTATTGCGCCTCTTCCACCGCAATCTGTGCCATTTTCAGGATTGCATCCCGTGAGTTGGCGACTGCGATAAAGCGTGCGTTGTGACAGAACTTCGCGCCCTTAACGCCACTTGCGGTTTCGAGTGCATCATCGGTCAGGCCAGCCCATGCTGCAGGCAGATCTGCGCGTTGATCAAAGGTGTCACCAGAGAGTTTGATGCCGCCCAACGTCCAGTCTTCGCCACGCGGGGTGACGACGAACAGAATATGGTCGGCCTCTGCATCATCGAGCGCCGAGCGAAAGGGCATGCCCATAGGCAGTTCGAGAATGGGTGAGCTGCCCGCATCAGCAATAGCTTTCGCTACGATTTGCTTTGCCCTGAACTTGGCCGCGAGATTGCGGATTTGAGCTTCGACAAAACTGCGTGCAATCGGCAATGCCGACATGAAGGCGTCATCGTCAGCGGTTGGTGATGCATCATCAAATACGGGTTTTAGGCTGCCCAAGAGCGAGGGCAAAGTCAGGACCGACAGCGGCCCTGCAACGGAGGGTTCCATTGCGCCGTTGTCCAGCAAATCAATTGGCAGGACAAACTTGATATCAAACTTATGATGGATCGTTTCAACGTCATCCGCAGGCACGCCCATAGAGGCAATGTATTCGCGCCCATAGTGCGCCCAAATCAACCCGAAGGAACTGTAGGGCTGATCATCGCTGCGCAATGGACCAGGGCGCTGATGGTGGTCGAAAATCTGGGCCTCTGCGTCATAGGCACCGCCAACGTCGTAGATGACTTTGTCACCCGCCGGTGCGATCATCTTTTTGTCCCGCGTACGGACAAGTACCGCATCAGGGAACAGCCGCGTGAGAACCACGGACGACAACAGCTCATCAGCATGAAAGCCGCCAGAATGGGTGACAAGGTGGGTGATCGTCATAGCGGTCTCCGAGGAATGAAAGAAGAAAGGCGCCCCATCAGGAGCGCCTTTGCATGTGCTTGAATGGTAGAGAAACGCGTGCTCTTAGTTACCAGTCGCGTTGTCGACGTTCAGTGTGACGCTTGGGCCCATTGTAGAAGTCAAAGAGATCTTCTTCATGTATGTGCCCTTGGAGCCAGCAGGCTTTGCCTTCTGAATTGCGCCAACGAATGCCAGAACGTTTTCTTCCAGCTTCGCAGCTGTGAAGGACGCTTTGCCAAGACCGGCGTGAACCACACCAGCTTTTTCGACTTTGAACTGAACTTCGCCACCTTTAGCAGCTTCAACAGCGTCTTTGACGTCCATTGTAACTGTACCGATTTTCGGGTTCGGCATCAGGTTGCGTGGGCCAAGAACCTTACCAAGACGACCAACGATTGGCATCATGTCAGGTGTCGCGATGCAACGATCGAAGTCGATCTTGCCGGACTGAACGATTTCCATCAGGTCCTCAGCGCCGACAATGTCAGCACCGGCAGCTTTGGCTTCGTCAGCTTTGTCGCCACGTGCGAAGACCGCAACGCGCATTGTTTTACCTGTGCCGTTTGGCAGGGCAATCTTGCCGCGAACCATCTGGTCAGCGTGACGTGGGTCAACACCCAGAACAACAGCGATTTCGATGGTCTCGTCGAACTTCGCCTTGGCGTTGTCCTTCACGAGAGCCACGGCCTCAGCCACAGTTACATCAGATTTGCCAGCAAAAGCTTCGCGAGCGGCGGTTGTGCGTTTTCCGTACTTTGCCATCTTACTTAACCTCGATGCCCATAGACCGTGCAGAGCCCATGATGATTTTCATTGCGCCTTCGATGTCGTTTGCGTTGAGGTCCTTCATTTTGGCCTCTGCAATCTCACGAACCTGCTTGGTGGTCACTGTGCCGACAACTTCACGGGAAGGAGTCTTGGCGCCGGACTTAACCTTGGCGGCCTTCTTGAGGAAATAGGACGCTGGTGGCGTCTTGATGTCCATAGAGAAGGATTTGTCTTGGTAATATGTAATCACGGTCGGGCAAGGCGCGCCTGGCTCGAGGTCAGCTGTTTTAGCGTTAAACGCCTTACAGAATTCCATGATGTTGATACCACGTTGGCCCAATGCAGGACCAACAGGTGGGGATGGGTTGGCTTGGCCAGCTGCAACTTGCAGCTTCATAGTGCCAGCGACTTTTTTAGCCATTTGGCTTCTCCTTTTGTCCGGTCACGGGACGCGTTCCTGTAACCTATGTGGATGTGGTCTGGTCCGGCGCACGCGTGCGACTCGCCTCCCACATGGAATGCCGGATGTCCGACAAGCCGCTCCTTTAGCTGGGGGCGGCGATTCTTGCAAGGGGGGCGGGGAAACAAGCATGTCCGAGGTGTTCTGATACTTGGGGGAACCGAGGGGCGACTATAGGCGCTGGATACAGGCTGTAAAAGCGCACCTGAAGGGCCGCTTGGCGGGCACACTGCGTTTGCACTAACGTCTGCTTCTGGATTTTATATTGGGGTTTCTGGTAGGGAATACGAATGCATAAACCGGTTCAACATCACACCGTATTAAGGGGCGTTGATGCGATCTCGATAAGATCGGATCGCACCTTCCCACGCCATTCCCACGACGAGTTTGGATTTGGCTATATCGCTGCGGGTGGGCAGGAAAGTTGGAGCGGGCGTGGGTTGGTTGAAGCCAGTGCTGGAGAGACCATCACGGTGAACCCTGCTGAATTGCATGATGGCATCGGCCGAAAGGGGCAGCCACGTCATTGGCGCATGTTGTATTTGTCGTCCAATGCCGTCGAGCGGTTGACCGATATGCCAGTCGAGCGGGTAGAGTTCTCTCGGCCCGTTGATCAGTCGAAACAGATGACGCGCTTGGTTATCGACGCAATTACGGCGGCGACCCTCGACACTCCCGAGCCGGACCACGTGGAGCAGTTGGTCATGTTGGCGCTCGATGCGTTGCTGGACGCTCCGGTCAAATGTTACAAACCTTCGACGCTGCGACATTCATCCGATGTGCAGATCGTGTTGGATATGATCCAGCAAGACTGGGCTACGCAGCTTACGCTTGACGATTTTTCGGGCGAGACAGGTGCGAGCAGGTTTCAAGTGCTTCGGCGATTTTCAAGGGAACTTGGTGCCACACCACATGCCTATTTAACGCAGCTTCGCGTCAAACGCGCCAAAGCAATGATCGTGGCCGGATCACCTTTGGCTGATACCGCCTATGCCTGCGGTTTTTCAGATCAAAGCCATCTGACGCGCGCCTTTTCGCGCCAGCTTGGCGTGACACCGGGTTGTTTTTCCCGCGCAGCCAACGCCTGATCTGCAATATCGTTCAATCTTCATTCTTTGCGGCCCCTTATGGAGTTCAAAAACCATAGGTGGCACATGCAATTTCTCTACTCCCGCTACATGCAGCAAACATTTCCCGACCTAGAGGGCGTCCGGCCTGACCTTGATGTCACCGCG
>DQCL01000122.1:4416-7120 GCA_003533975.1 Octadecabacter sp.
TTTCATGGGATACCGAAACACCGGCTGTCTGCGCCGCAACGACACGCGCGCTGGTCGTTGCCGATGCACTTCATGAACACACGACGGGGGTGTTTGTGTCGCCGGATGCTGTTTGCCAACCCATGAATTGCGCAGGAGGTAATCATGTGGGCTGAATTTCTGGTCACGTCATTCATCGTCGTCATCGCGCCCGGAACGGGTGTGATCTATACGATAGGCGTAGGTCTTGCCCGAGGGACTAAAGCCAGTATTGCCGCAGCGGCGGGCTGCACTTGTGGTATTCTTCCGCATATGGCCGCCGCTATCGCTGGATTGGCAGCGCTGCTGCATACGAGCGCGGTGATGTTTCAGGCCGTGAAATGGGCTGGCATACTTTATCTTCTGTATCTTGCGTGGTCGATCCTGAAAGAGGATGGTCCGATCCAGTTCAAGGCGGAAGCTGAGACGGGTTCGTTGCGCAAAGTCGCTTTGACTGGATTTCTGATCAACATCCTGAACCCGAAACTGTCGATCTTCTTTCTGGCGTTCCTTCCGCAGTTTGTTCCGGTCGATGTTACATCTCCAGTTCCGCGCATGTTCCTTCTTAGCGGGATATTCATGGCAATGACTTTTGCTGTCTTCGTCTGCTACGGGGCCTTTGCGGCCCGCATTCGAGGCACCATTCAGCAAAACCCGGCCGTTATCACATGGATGAAACGCGGGTTTTCCGGGGCTTTCCTCATGCTTGGTGCAAGATTGGCGTTTGAAAGCGCCTAGCAGATTGAATTTGGAACGCGCGCCGATGTGGAACGCCAGCTTTGTGATAACGACGGCGGCTGGTCCTGAGGATGCCGCCGATCGGAGGGTAAATTTTCCTATTGCCGAAACCGGTTTCGGAAATCAGTGTTCTGGCAGGGAGATTCGAATTGCACATATCCGCCACGAGATTTTCAGCCAAGGATGCGCATCGCCGTGTGACGATTAACGACGTCGCAGAAGCGCTTGGTTTGACCAAATCGACGGTCTCGCGCGCGATGAATGGCTACTCGGATATTTCCCAAACGACCCAGTTGCGGGTTCGGCGGATGGCAGAGACGATGAACTACATGCCGCTCAGCCATGCGCAGGCGATCAAGACCGGTCGCACCAGGTCGTTGGGGCTGGTGCTGCAGCTGTCAGATCACGACGCGCAGCGACCATTTCTTGCGGAATTTCTAGCGGGGCTATCCGCTGGGGCGAGCGCGGAAAACTGGACCTTGACCGTTGCGGCATCCGATAGCGACGACGATATGATACGGACCTTTCAGTCGCTGTTGCGGGATGGAAAGGCCGATGGGTTTGTTTTGCCGCGAACCATGAACGACGATCCGCGGGTCAAACTGCTGCGTGAGGCGGATGTGCCGTTCGTGATGTTCGGACGACAAGACGACGCCGATGGCTGTGCCTGGTTCGATATTCTGGGTGAAGACGCGATGCGCGATGCGGTGTTGCATCTGGCCTCGCTTGGCCATGAGCGGATCGGGTTCGTGAATGGTGCTATGCAATATAACTATGCGCCCCTGCGCGATGCCGGATTTCGGGACGGGATGGCGCAGGCGGGTCTGACCGTCGACCAAGCCCTGATCGCCGAAGATGCGGTGACGATTGAGGATGGCAAAAGGGTTGGGTCCTTGCTGTTGGATCACCCCGAACCGCCGACGGCCATCGTGTGCGCGGTGGATTTCGCGGCTCTCGGGATTTACCACGCCGCGGCAGAACGGGGCCTGTCCATTCCACAAGAACTGTCGGTCATTGCCTACGACGGCATCCCCGAGGGCGTCCATGCGCACCCGCCCCTGACCACATACGCTGTGGACAACCGCAACGCCGGCATGCGGCTTGCAACCTTGTTGATCCGCCGCATTCGCGGAGAAGATTTGGTCAATTTGCGGGAAACTGCAAAGGCCAACTTTATCGACCGTGGGTCCACCGGACCCGCTGTCACTAGACCTTAACTACACACCAGTCTCAATGGGAGGAAGACTATGAAACTGAAAACGAAAGCACTCATGCGATCCGGAGCAGCCACCGCGCTGATCCTCGGCGCATTGGCAGCACAGGCAGATGAACTGCGGTTCTGGACAACAGAAGAGCAGCCCGAACGGCTGGCCCGCCAAGAAGAAATGGCGGCGGCCTTTGCGGCAGAGACGGGTCACACGGTGCAAGTCATCCCCGTCACCGAAAACGACCTCGGTACACGGGCAACAGCAGCGTTTGCTGCCGGCGATTTGCCGGACGTGATCTATCACCCACTGCAGTATGCCGCCCCATGGGCGGATGCGGGTATTCTGGATACGGATTCCGCAACAGACGTGATCGAGGCTCTGGGGGCGGACACCTTCGCACCTGGCGCATTGAACATGGCAGCCGCTGACGGGGGTTATGCCTCTGTTCCGGTTGATGGCTGGACACAGATGCTTGTCTATCGCGCGGATCTGTTCGAAGCCGCTGGCCTTGAGCCGCCGAATTCATACGCCAACGTTCTCGCGGCTGTTGACGCCTTGCACAACCCACCGGGAATGTACGGCTTCGTCGCAGCAACCAAGATCGACGAAAACTTCATGAGCCAGGTTCTAGAGCATGTGTTCCTTGCCAATGGCGTCTCACCTGTTGGTCCGGACGGTGTTCAGGCGCTGGATGAGGCTGCAACCATTGAGGTTCTGGAGTTTTACAAAGCCATCGCCGA
>DQCL01000294.1:0-1391 GCA_003533975.1 Octadecabacter sp.
GCTTGCGCTTCGGTTTCGGCCACGTTCAGAACATCGCCTGCTTCCGGTGTGCCGTTTAGGCCCAGAACCTCGACCGGCACCGATGGCCCGGACTCTTTAACGCGCGCACCCTGATCATTGATCAGCGCACGGACCTTACCCCATTGCTCGCCGACAACAAAAATGTCGCCCTGACGCAATGTGCCATTCTGAACCAGAACCGTAGCAACAGGGCCACGTCCAACGTCCAACTGCGCCTCGATCACCGCACCAGACGCCGCCCGTTCCGGGTTCGCCTTTAGTTCCAGCAATTCAGCCTGCAGCGCGATGGCTTCCAGCAGTTTATCCAGCCCTTGCCCGGTTGTGGCGGAAACTTCCACATCCAGAACGTCACCAGACATTTTTTCAACGACAACTTCATGCTGCAGCAGATCGGTGCGCACCTTGTCCGGGTTTGCCTCTGGCCGGTCAATCTTGTTGATTGCCACGATCATCGGAACACCGGCGGCTTTGGCGTGGTTTATCGCTTCGACTGTCTGGGGCATAACCGCATCGTCTGCGGCAACAACCAGCACCACGATATCCGTCACATGAGCGCCGCGTGAACGCATCGAGGTAAACGCAGCATGGCCCGGTGTATCCAGGAACGTCATCGACGCGCCATCATCCAGCGTCACCTGATAAGCACCGATATGCTGCGTGATTCCGCCCGCTTCACCAGATACAACCTTGGTCTTGCGAATTGCATCCAGCAGCGAAGTTTTACCGTGGTCAACGTGGCCCATGACGGTAACAACAGCCGGACGCGATGTCAGCAGTTTTTCATCGTCTTCGACTGTGTCGATCACATCTTCGACGTCCGCATCAGAAACGCGCACAACCTTGTGTCCGAATTCTTCGATGATCAGTTCTGCCGTATCGGCATCAATCGTCTGGTTTTGCGTAACCATCATGCCGTTTTGCATCAGCGATTTGACAACGGCGGCCACACGTTCGGCCATCCGGTTGGCAAGCTCCTGAACCGTGATCGATTCTGGCAGCTGCACTTCATGCACAATCTTTTCGCGAACCTCGGTCTGACCCATCGCCTTTTGACGAGCCCGTTCCTGTTTGCGCTTCATAGCAGCAACCGAGCGATGCCGCCCATCGCCACCAGACAGCGCCTGATTAAGTGTCAGTTTACCGCCGCGCCGATTGTTCCCGCCGCCTCGATCCGGACGAGCATTGTTATCCCGGCGTGGTTCATTCTGACGGGTAGTCTTGCGTGGGCTGGCAGCAGGTTTCGCGGCACCACGTGGGGCCGCAACCTCGCCGTCGCCAGCCGCAGGGGCTGCGGGGGCCGCGGGGGCCGCCGCCAACCGGGCTTTTTCGGCTGCCTCGGCTGCCGCGCGTTCTGCTTCTTCTGCCTTCAG
>DQCL01000294.1:1548-4754 GCA_003533975.1 Octadecabacter sp.
CGGCGCTCCATTTCCGTATCAGAAATTCCGGCCGGGCGTTTGGATGGGTCACCGAGCGAGCCTGCTGCTTTTTTGTCCGCAGGCCCTGCTGGCGCATTGGTTTTGTTCACAAACACACGCTTGCGCTTGGTCTCAACGACCACACTCTTCGTCCGCCCGTGGCTAAAGCTCTGCTTTACCTGGCCCGGGCGCGATCCGCCGCGCAGACCCAATGGTTTTTTGCCGTCACTATCGCTCATGTAGTCGTCTTACCCTTTCCGATGGATTTCCCACCGTCATTTCCGCGAAGTCCAGATAGCCGCGTGGCTTCCTCTACAACACGTTGTGTGAGTCCACCAGCCGCAAGCGCGCCATGTATCACACTTTCCCGCCCGAATGCCAAACCCAATTCTGAAGCCGTTAACATACCAAAGAACCGCCCGCCTTCCGGGGTCCACAATTTTCCCTTGCCGCGCGCCGACCCGTCCGATGCCTGAAGCAACACTTTTGCCCGTTCTTCAGACAGCCAGCCCTTAACTTTTTCAAACCCGGCAACCGCCGATCCCGATTTTCGTGACAACGCTATCAGATCGGTAATCCGGCGCACTAAAAGTCGCTCAACATCCGCCAAAAGACTGTCTGAAACCGTAACCGATTGCTTGGCACCACGCGAAAAAAGACCCTTTTTTACTGCCATTTCAAGGGCTTCCATATCTGCCGAGACCCAGATACCACGGCCGGGCAGCTTTTCCATCAGGTCGGGCACAATCTGCCCCTCTGGACCCACGACAAAGCGGATCAGCCCAAGCTTGGGCTGAACCTCGCCGGTCACAATACACTTGCGTTCCGGGTCACTTGTCTTTTTTGGCTGGCCGCCGCGCGTCATGCGCTTACCCGAGGCCTGCGATCAGGCCTCGGCCTCCGTTGCGGTTTCGTCTTCGCTTTCGCCTTCAGCAGATTCTTCGCCCTCTTCTTCGGCTTTCTCCAAATCCGCAGGATCAACCCAACCCAGCAGGATTCGCGCCGTCATCACAAAATTCTGCGCTTCTTCCAAAGAGACGTCGAATTTTTCCAGCAGACCCTCATCTTTAACCCGCTCACCTTCAACTGTCGTCCAGCCACCGGCCAGCTCCCAGTCAGCGCAGGTTGCAAAATCTTCGACTGTCTTGATGCCGTCTTCGGCCAGCGCCTCGATCATCTGTGGTGTCAGGCCTTCGAAGTTCATCAGGCTGTCCTCGACGCCCAGTTCGCGGGCATGATCCAGCGCCTTTTTATTCTGCGCCTCTAGATAGTCGCGCGCTCGGGCCTGCAATTCCTTGGCGGTGTCTTCATCGACCCCATCAATAACCAACAGCTCATCCGTATCGACATAGGCAACTTCTTCGAGCGAGGTAAAGTTTTCTGACACCAGCAGTTGGGCAAAGAACTCATCCAGATCAAGCGTATCCGTAAACAGCTTTGTGCGGTCTTCAAATTCAGCCTGACGGCGTTGAGATTCTTCAGCCTCGGTCATGATGTCGATGTCCAGCCCGGTCAGCTGACTTGCCAGACGAACGTTTTGCCCACGACGGCCAATGGCCAGCGATAGCTGTTCGTCAGGAACCACAACTTCGATCCGCTCTGCTTCATCATCCAGAACAACCTTGGTGACTTCTGCTGGCTGCAATGCGTTCACAAGGAAGGTCGGCGTGTCATCGTTCCATGGGATGATATCAATCTTTTCACCCTGCAATTCGTTCACAACTGCCTGCACACGGCTGCCGCGCATACCTACGCAGGCACCCACAGGGTCAATCGAGTTATCATAAGAAATGACAGCAATTTTCGCGCGCGATCCGGGATCACGGGCAACGGCCTTTATGTCGATGATGCCATCATAAATTTCAGGCACCTCCATCTTGAACAGCTCTGCCATGAATTCCGGCGCCGTGCGGCTAAGGAAAATCTGCGGGCCGCGGGCCTCGCGGCGTACTTCTTTGATGTAGCAACGGATACGATCGTTCGGACGATAGCTTTCGCGACCGATCTTTTCGTTACGACGCAGGATCGCTTCGCCAGTGCCCACATCGACAATGACATTGCCGTATTCTTCGCGTTTGACCTGACCGTTGATGATCGTTCCGGCGCGATCCTTGAACTCTTCGAACTGACGATCCCGCTCTGCTTCGCGGATCCGCTGCAAAATTACCTGCTTGGCCGATTGCGCCGCGATCCGGCCCATTTCAACTGGCGGAACTTCTTCGCTCAGAACATCGCCGACCTTTGGGTCATCCAGATACTGTTTGGCCTGCTCAACGGTGAATTCAGCCTGATAGTTTTCAACCTCTTCATCCTCAACCACGGTGCGGATGCGGGTAAAGGTCGCCCGACCGGTCTTGCGGTCGATGGATACATGAATATCCATTTCCGCCCCGTAACGAGACTTGGCAGCGCGGGCCAGGCTTTCTTCCATCGCTTCAATGACCAGCTCGGGCTCGATCATCTTTTCGCGTGCAACAGCTTCGGCTGTTTGCAAAAGCTCTAACTGGTTTGCAGAAGTGATTGCCATTCTCAGTCCTCCTCGGAACCGTTTTCGGTTTCTATGTCATCAAATTTATCTTCGTCCAAAACACCGGCCGCTTTTCGCTGGCGCAACATTTCGGAAATCAATTCATCGCTCAGAACCAGCTTTGCATCTGAAAGCCAGTCAAATTTCAGCCCGATCGTACCAGCCTGAACGTTGATCAGCACCTCATCGCCCTCGACCCCAGCCAGCTTGCCCTTAAAGCGGCGCTGCCCGTCGATCAGTTCACTGGTTTCGATCTTTGCCTCATAGCCTTCCCATGTGGCAAAATCCTTTAGCCGGGTCAGCGGCCGGTCGATACCGGGGCTGGAGACCTCTAGAATATACTGATCCAGGATCGGATCTTCAACATCCAGAATGGCGCTGACTTCGGTGCTGATCCGCGCACATTCATCCACCTCGATCCCACCCTCGGGGCGCTCGGCCATAATCTGCAACGTATGGGTCTTGCCGCCCATCAGGCGCACACGGACAAGTTCAAACCCCATGCCCTCAATGACAGGGGTGATGATCTCGGCCAGACGGCGATCAATCGCGGCTTTGGCTATCAGGTCGTTGGTCATCATCTTCCAGACACAAAAAAACGGGCGCGCGGCCCGTGAAAATTTCCGGTGGAGCCGTTCGGTGTGGACCCGAAAGCGCCGCTGTTGATTGGGATATAGAC
>DQCL01000013.1:0-270 GCA_003533975.1 Octadecabacter sp.
TCCGGTGGCGTGTCCTCAATGGCTGATCTTGATGCACTAAAAGCCACAGGCGTGATCTCCGGCGCAATTTCTGGCCGCGCGCTTTATGACGGCGCGATTGATCTGGGTGCGGCGCTGTCTGCCCTAAAGGGTTAGCACAAGAATTGCCATGAACGGCGTTCACGGGCGGAATCAAAATACCCACATGTCTGACCTAATCCCCTACCTCTACGGCGCAGCAGTCCTTATCGGCGTCATCGCTTCGTTTTGGGCGCAAAGCCGCCGCATTGC
>DQCL01000013.1:305-11349 GCA_003533975.1 Octadecabacter sp.
AAAACCCGCATCATCCCCTGCCTTGATGTCGCCAATGGGCGCGTCGTGAAAGGTGTGAACTTCGTTGACATCGTTGACGCTGGCGATCCTGTGGAATCCGCCATCCGCTACAATAACATGGGCGCGGATGAGCTGTGCTTCCTTGATATCATGGCCACCGAAGAAAACCGTGGCACCATGTATGATCTGGCGACCCGCACCGCTGAAGCCTGCTTTATGCCGCTCACCATCGGCGGCGGCGTGCGCACCCACGTTGACGTGCGCAATCTATTGCTCGCAGGCGCCGACAAGGTCAGCTTTAACTCCGCCGCCGTTGCCGACCCTGATGTTCTGACAGAAGCCGCCCTGCGCTTTGGCTCACAGTGCATTGTCTGTGCGATTGACGCCAAAACCGTCGCACCGGGGCGTTGGGAAATCTTCACCCACGGCGGACGACGCGCAACCGGTATTGATGCCGTTGAATTCGCCCTAACCGCGCAGGCCAAAGGTGCCGGAGAAATCCTGCTCACCTCAATGGATCGCGACGGCACAAAGGCTGGTTTCAACCTCCCCCTGACCCGCGCCATCACCGATGCCGTCTCCATTCCGGTGATTGCCTCTGGAGGTGTCGGCACGCTTGATCACCTCGTTGACGGTGTCACCAAAGGCGGTGCCTCTGCCGTCCTCGCGGCCTCAATATTCCATTTTGGCACCTACACAATCCCGCAAGCCAAGGCGCATATGGATGCGGCCGGCATCCCTGTAAGGCTCTGATATGTCAATAAAAGACCTCTCAACAACGATAGCAGCGCGCGCGAACTCTGATCCGAGCGAAAGCTGGACAGCCAAACTGCTCGCCAACCCGGACAAAGCCGCTGAAAAGTTCGGAGAAGAAGCCGTTGAAGCGATCATAGAAGCGACCAAAGGTGACAAAACCCGCCTCACGAGCGAAGCAGCAGATGTCGTTTATCACCTGCTCGTCATGTGCGCTGCGCACGGTGTCACTCTGGACGACATTGAAGCCGAACTCACCAAGCGCACCTCTCAAAGCGGCCTCACCGAGAAAGCCAACAGATGATCCGTCACATAGCCTTCTTTTCAGCAATTGATCCAAACGACTTGGATGAAATCGAAGCGGGCCTTTGGGTCTTAAAGAATAACCCTCACGCCGAAACCTTTAGCGTGTCGCGCAATCTGAACCTCGATGAAATTCCGGGGCCACATCCGGATTTCGTCGTCATGGCCGAAATTAAGGACGAAGCGGCGCTCGCCGCCTACAAAGCCCACCCGCTTTACGCGGAATCCATCCGCCGCGTGCGCCCTTTGCGCGATATCCGCGTGGCCGCCGACCTTCGGATTGAAGACCCTTCTTAGCTTTGTCTTTGTCCTCTAAATATCCCGGGGTTCGGGGCAGCGCCCCGCTCCAACGCTACAGTTTGGACGAAATCACGCCTGTGGCGAACCCACCCATCCGCAATTCCCCAAACAACCGCTGATATTCAATTTTTGGGCAACGGTTTTCGATGACAGTCACACCGCGTGCCTGCGCCACCGCCGCAGCTTCACCATGCTCAACCCCCAACTGCATCCAGATGGTCTGCAACTTCGGCCAGCGGGCCAATGCCTCATCCACGATACTTGGCACCGCGTCTGAACGACGAAAAATATCAACAAAATCAACATCAAACGGAATATCGGCCAGCTTCGCATATACCGTTTCCCCAAACAGCTCCTGCCCCGCAAGCCCCGGGTTCACCGGCACAATACGATATCCCTTAAGCTTCAGATAACGCGCTACAAAATAGCTCGGGCGAATCTGATTGGCGGAAACGCCAACGATCGCCACGACCTTGGCGCGTTTCAACACATCTTTGAGCATCTGATCACTGTACATACGGCCTCCCTACCTGATCCATTCGCCATAAAAAAGGCGCCCGGAACAAACCGGGCGCTAAGTTCGGAACGAGGGACAGTGAGTTTGCGCAAGGGGGTTCCAGCCCTTGCTCACCCTGTAAAGATAGGTGCGAAAGCCTATGTTTAAAGGGCGATCAGGTAAACGTGATCGCGCGGCTTAGCCCAAAATCGCGGGCCATTGCGCATCCGCCAAAGCAATGTTTCCCGAAATATCTTCAGACCAAACCTGACGAACATTTACGGAATAGTTCAGGTAAAGTTTACCGTCATGAACGGTCCAAGCCTCAGGGACTGTGCTCGCCAAAGACCCTTTGGAAAGTGCGAATGCGCAATATCCGCCGTATTGCGGTGCATAGGCTGTCGGGTTGGCCATAAACATTTCCATGTTCTCAGCGCTGGCGAAATGCCACGTCGCCCCTCCCCACACGAGCGCGTGTTCCGAGTTGCCGATCACAGGTCCTTTGTCGGTGAAAAAGGCGACAGGGTCAGCGCCACGAATGGCTATTTCATCAACAGCAAAGACATATGGCTCCGCAGCCATGGCTGGACGTATGAAAACAGCAGCAGGGGCAGCAACGGCGGCGCTCAGGAATATACGGCGTGTCAGCATCGAGGGCTCCAAAAGTTTCAATCGCGTTGGGCCTTATCTGGCGCATCAGGACGCTAAAAAATACCCACCTCGCCAATCTGTGACAGGCCGTGCGCAATTGTTTCAGTCACAAATATCTTCGATTCCACCCCATATCTCGTCGACAAAATGGCGCAACACCCCCTTGCATTTCTTGTATTTTCTCACCCACCCCGGCCTTGGATGTGGCTGCTTGGGGTGTGTTGGTTGGGCGTCGGGCGGGCGGGCGTCGCGGAACGCGCGGTGCCCCGCACGGCGGTAATCGGTAACATTTCGAGGGCGAGCAAAGGCACACCGCAGCTTGAACACACCAATTCATGACGGTCGGTGCCGCTCAGAACCAGCAATGCGCGGCTGCCGCAGTAACAACAGGCCGCAATCTTACGGGCAGACATGTTGTCTGCTAGGTCGCCCTACTTGCATAAAGCGCAACCGCAGCCGCGTTCGAAACGTTAAGTGATCCGAATTCACCAGCAAAGTCGATCTTCACAAGCGCATCGCAGGTTTCTTTTGTCTTTTCGCGCAAACCCGGACCCTCGGCCCCTAGAACCAAGGCAATTGCGCGGTCCCGTTTGCCTTCAACCGCGGCCTCAATGGTTTGCTCGGCTTCACCGTCCAGCCCAAGCACAAGGTATCCCATGCCTTGCAGCTCCAAAATCGCATCCGCCAAGTTACGGACCCGCAAATACGGCTGACGTTCCATCGCGCCGCTTGCGGTTTTTGCCAAGGCCCCCGTTTCAGGTGCAGCATGGCGGCTCATCGCGACAACGGCCTGTGCGCCAAAAACTTCAGCAGAGCGAAGAATCGCTCCGACGTTATGTGGATCAGTGACGCGATCCAGAAGCAAAACACGCGGCGGGTTCTTCCCGTCCCCCATGCAACGGTCCTCAATCTTCCCCCAATCCAGCGGCTTCACCTCAAGGGCGGCCCCTTGGTGCACCGATTGAGGGTCGATGGGCGCTGCAAAACGGCGCGGGTCGCTCATTTCTGGCTCTGGGCCATGCTGTACGGCATCCCCAAGACGGTCAAAGGCGTTTTTTGTCACCACAAAGCGTAATTTTTCACGCGCAGGGTTCAAAAGCGCATCACGCACCGCATGAATCCCAAACAGCCAAACGGTTTCGTTGGCGGCAATGCGTTTGTTACGTTCTTTTTCAACAACCCAAGTCGGTTTTTTCATGGTGTTTTCCTTTGTCCTCGCCCCCTCATGCGCGGCTTATGCAAAAACCGCAAGGTGTCGAGCAGAATTGAGGTTGACGCCCCCCAGACCCAAAGCTATTCACGCCGCCAGTGGGCGTCAGGCCGCAAGGTGTGGNNCACGCCTGGTTCGATTCCAGGGTCGCCCACCACTTACTCCCCCAAATTGGCAAAGGCCGTTCCAAAAGCCGCCCAACTGTGGTTGTTACAAAAGAACGGCTCTTCTTCTATTCCATTCCGCAAAAACCTACCTACTTCGGAAGCTGATGTGCCTCTCCAAGGGCGTTGGATATTTTTATCGCCTTTGTGCCGTGAAAATTGAACAATAGATTTTTCAGCAGCCTGCAGTTCAAAAGGACTGACTTAATGACCAGTAAGCCTAAAAAAGCCACCAAGGACGACACGACCCCCAAAGGTCACGCAACCGAAAAGGCACACACGCCGGATGCGCAGTCCACGGAATCTAAGCAGCTGATGTTTTCTTCTGACAAAGGCGCGTCACGGGCGACTTGGTTCGCAGGCGTCTTGGTATTGGTCCTCGTAGGTTGGATGGGAAGTGGCTTCATCATCCCGTCCGAAAGCGACGACGCACCTGTGGCACGCGAAGCCCTCAAGCCCATTACCGTCGCTATTCAGACATCAACCGCTGAAGTCGTGACGCAGTTTTATCAAGCCGAAGGCCAAGCCCTACCCGATCGCGACACCATGATGCGTGCCGAAACCTCTGGCGATATTGCGCAGGTCTTCGTGCGCAAAGGACAAGATGTTTCTGCCGGGGATGTCATCGCGCGGTTTGACCCAACACGTAATGAGGCTGATGCCAACCGCGCGGCTGAAGACCTCGCCAGCGCCGAGCGTGAGCTTCAGAACGCACAACAATTGCTTGAACGTGGTGTCGCAACGACGGATCGCGTGGTGGAAGCCCGTGCGAGCCTTGCTGAAGTGCGCGCCCAAGTAACCGCCGTACAACAGGCCGCTGACGCACTCACGATCACTGCGCCGTTTGACGGACGGATTGAAACGCTTGACCTTGATGAGGGTGAATTTGTCTCTACCGGTACGGATGTTGGTCGTCTGGTAGATATTACACCGCTCACGGTCGCCATTCAGGTGCCGCAACAGTCTCTGACCCGTCTGTCGGTTGGCCAACCTGCAACTGTGCGCTTCATCACGGGCGAAGAACGGACCGGCATCGTCACGTTCGTCGGAACGTCCGCGGCGGCTGAAACCCGTACGTTCTTGGCCGAAATTGAAGTTGAAAACGAAGACGGTGCTATTCCAGCGGGCATTTCCGCAGAAGTAATCATTCCAACAGGCGAAGTGACCGCGCATTTCCTGTCTCCGTCAATTGTTTCGCTGAATACCGAGGGCGACCTTGGAGTTAAGATCGTAAACAACGACGACATCGTGGAATTCTATGCAATTCAAATCGTTAAAGCGCAGATCGACGGCATCTGGGTCATCGGCCTGCCCGAAAGCGTTGACATCATCACAGTGGGCCAAGGGTTTGTGAATGCGACAGAAACCGTTGCACCACGCACCGGGGAAGACAGCTGATGTACACGCTGATTGACGCCGCCTTCTCGCGTTCACGCGTTGTGGTCATGGCGCTCCTCATGATCCTTACCGTGGGGGCTTACGCCTATGTATCCATCCCTAAAGAAGCAAATCCAGAAATCCCGCTGCCATACTTTTACATCTCAACAGGATTAGATGGCATTAGTCCGTCGGACGCTGAGCGGCTGTTGCTTGAACCAATGGAAACCGAATTTGCCTCCATTGAAGGCCTTCAAAGCATGAACTCCGATGCCACCGAAGGTTTCGCCAGTATTCAGCTGGAATTCAGCGCTGGCGGTGACACGGCCGAGGCGCTGGATAAGGTCCGCGAAGCCGCAGATCGTGCGCAGAACGATTTACCAAGCGATGCCCATGAAATCACCATCACCGAAATCAATACCGCCCTCTTCCCGATCATTACCGCGACCCTTTCTGGCCCTGTTCCTGAGCGCACGTTGAATAATCTGGCCGAAAACCTACAGGAAGAAATCGAAGGTTTGCCGGGTGTGCTGGAAGTCAGTATTGGCGGGCAAAGGTTTGAGTTCCTTGAGGTGCTGATCGATCCAACGGTGTTCCAAACCTACAATCTGTCATTTGAAGAACTGATCGGCCAAATCCAACGCAACAACATGCTGATAGCTGCTGGTGCTATCGAAACCGGGGCTGGACGCATCGTGCTAAAGGTTCCGGGGCTGATTGAAGGCCTCGAAGATGTCATGACGATGCCTGTGAAGGTGCGCGGCAACGCAGTTGTCACCTTCGGGGACGTCGCCACGATCCGACGCACATTCGAAGACCCGAGTTCTTTTGCGCGTATCAATGGGCAACCTGCATTGGCTCTTGAGGTCACGAAACGATCTGGTGCGAACATCATTGACACTGTCGCGGCTGTAAAAGCAGTCGTGGAAGAATTGCAAGCGGACTGGCCGGACAGCGTCGAATTCACCTTCCTACAGGACCAGTCCAAAACGGTTGAAGACCTCCTGAGCGACCTGGAAGCCAATGTTATTGCTGCTGTAATCCTTGTGATGATCGTGATCGTATTCGCCCTTGGGACGCGCTCGGCGATCCTTGTTGGCCTGTCTATTCCAGGGGCGTTTTTTGCGGGGATCATTGCGCTTTGGGCTTTGGATTATTCCATGAACATCATCGTGCTGTTCGCGTTGATCCTTGTTGTTGGAATGCTGGTTGATGGGGCTATTGTGACCACCGAGCTGGCGGACAGAAAGCTGCAAGAAGGCGCCGAACCCAAAGAGGCATTTTCCTTTGCGGCCAAGCGGATGGCATGGCCAATTATCGCGTCAACAGCGACAACCCTGTCGGTGTTCTTCCCGCTTCTGTTCTGGTCAGGCATCGTTGGGGAATTCATGAAGTACCTGCCCATAACAGTGATCTTCACGCTTTCTGCATCATTGTTCATGGCGCTTATCTTCATTCCCGTTGTCGGGGGCTTGATCGGCAAACGCCAAGCTCAATCCGCGAATGCGAAGGCAGCGCTCCATGCCGCAGAACTCGGCGATCCGCGGGAAATGGGCGGATTTACGGGGGCCTATGTCCGTGTCCTCCATTGGGCGATCCTACGCCCTGCGGCGACCTTGCTACTCGCCATTGCGCTCCTTCTCGGGGGGTTCAGCCTCTATGGGCAATTCGGCAAAGGCGTGACGTTCTTTCCAGAAATCGAACCTGACTTCATGCAGGTGCAAGTGCGTGCGCGTGACAATTTTTCAATCTTTGAACGTGACGCGCTGGTGCGCGCCGTTGAAGACCGCCTTTTGGGGTATGATGAAATAGCGAGCATCTACGCCCAATCCGCCATGAGCGCAGGCCAAGGCGACGAAGAAACCATCGGAACACTGCAATTGGAATTGGTGGCATGGGACACGCGGCGCACAGCGGCTGAAATCGGCGTTGATATCCGCGAAAGCGTTGCAGACATCGCGGGTATTGATGTTCAGGTGCAAACCGAAGGCGGCGGCCCATCAACGGGCAAGCCTGTGAACCTGCAAATCACGGCCCAGAATCCTGATGTGCAAAACGACGCGGTTCAACAAGTGCGCGATATCATGGACAGCATGGGTGGCTTTACGGATGTCACCGATACACGCCCCGTCCCCGGCGTCGAAGTTTCGATCTTTGTTAATCGCGCAGAAGCGGCGCGGTTTGGGGCTAATGTTAGCTTGCTTGGACAAGCCGTGCAGCTGTTAACCCAAGGGATCACCGTTGCCGACTATCGCCCCGGAGATATCGACGGTTCACTGGACATCCGCGTGCGCTTTCCCCGCCAAGAGCGCTCTCTCGCTGAACTTAGCAGCCTACGCGTCCCGACAACATCTGGCCTTGTTCCGATTTCAAATTTCGTAACTTTTGAACCCACGAACCGCACGGGCGTTATCAGGCGCATAGATGAAAAACGTGTTGCAACGATTGAAGCAAACGTCGCTCCGGGCGTTCTGGTTAACGATCAAGTTGTTGCGTTGACGGCGGCGTTGAATGCCGCGGATCTGCCCGATGGCGTTGACTTTAGCTTTGCTGGTGAAGCTAAAGATCAGGCCGAAAGCATGATCTTTCTTATTGGTGCCTTCATCACGGCAATCTTTTTGATGTTCGTGATCCTCGTGATCCAGTTCAATAATTTCTACCAAGCCTTCATTGTCATGAGCGCGATTGTCTTTTCGATTGCAGGGGTTCTACTTGGCCTCCTCGTGACGGGCCGCCCGTTTGGTGTGGTTATGGGCGGCATTGGTGTCATCGCTTTGGCGGGTATCGTGGTGAACAATAACATCGTTCTGATCGACACATTCAATGACCTTAAGAAAGCGGGCCAATCCCCGCTTGAGGCCGCGTTGCGCACGGGGGCACAACGTTTGCGCCCCGTGATCCTGACATCAGTGACCACCGCACTTGGCTTGATGCCAATGGTGATCGGCCTCAATCTTAATTTTTTCACCCGCGAAATTGTTTACGGCGCACCATCAACGCAATGGTGGACAGAACTGTCCTCAGCCATCGCCGGTGGTTTGGTGATCGCGACAATCCTTACGCTTGTCGTCACGCCCGCCATGCTCATGCTTGGTGAACGGCGACGTCATGAACCCGCGATAGGTGTGCGTTAAGGAATTCGAACCTCATTACGGTCAAACTGGCCGAAATCAGTCGTGCCATCGTCGAAAACAATTTCAACGTAAACGCTTTCAATCGAGCCGAGCGGGTAAACAACGTAAGGAAGATAATTCTCGACGTCGAGCATAGCATTGGGTTGGGCAAATTCTTCGTTGCAAGGTTCCATCGGTACGACAATGTCAGCGGGTTCACCGTTGATGCCGTATCGAATATCCCAAAGCCCGCAGCGCCAAGACATCAAGTGCGTGAAGTACAGCAGGTCCTGCCCTTCGTATTCACGCACACCAACCCAATTGTTCTTCGTCATCCCAAGGATAGGGCGGATTTCAACTGCGGTTGTGTATTTCCCTGTCGGGATTTGTGGTTCAGGCTCGCGTGCAGCGCTCAGATCGTCACCGGACCCTTGATCAACTGGCGGCATTGCGTCTGCCACAACCTCAGGCGAAGTGCCTTCATCAAAATCGTCTTGTGGGGGCGTAATCCCAACGCCGATGCCAATAATAAGCGGTAAAAATAAATCAATCATCTACGTCTCCTATGCCGCAAACGGGCCTTCCCTTGCGCCCCACTGCCCCCCTATAGTGGCAACATCGAGCAAGCAGGCAAGTAAAATGGCGAAAAAGACATCCCCACGTACGACTGCGAAAGCAAAAACGGTGGCCGCCGCGGTCTCATCTGATTTTGATATTGTCATCGTCGGGCAAGCGGGGCGTTTGCAATATGAAGCCCTGCTTTTGGCGGCATCTTTGCAGGCGAACGCGCCTAATTTTGCCGGAACGCTTTACGTCGCTGAACCACAAGTGAGCCAACTTTGGCCCAAAGACTCAACAATGCCCGGTGACATTAAAACGGCGCTGGAAGACCTTGGCGCCGTGATCCTGCCATTTGAAAATCAGGCGTTTGGGGTCGAATACCCTTATGGCAACAAAATCGAAGCGCTTTGCGCAATGCCTGCGGGCCGCAACTTCTTGTTCTTGGACACCGACACGCTGATCGTCGGCGACCTTGCGACCCTTGAAACCGATTTCACCAAACCAAGCGCATCCATGCGTCGCACCGGAACATGGCCTGAAGAAGAACTTTACTGGCCGGGCTATTCGGCAACGTGGAAGTCGCTTTATGACCGCTACGGTTTGGATTTTGACAGCACCTTAGACACCGACCAACCCGATGAGTACTGGCAGCGCTATCTGTATTTCAACGCAGGCTGGATCACGGGCCATGATGCCCCGACTTTTGGAGAACGCTGGAAAGAATGGGCGCTGGATGTCCGCGACAACCGACCCGAAGAACTGGTGCTGCAATCGCTCGATCCTTGGCTCGATCAGGTGACCTTGCCGCTGGTGATCCACAGTTTCGGCGGCGGGCGACCGGGGGACGATCTGGCTGGCTTGGATGGCGACCTGACCTGCCATTACCGCATGCTACCCCTACTCTATGCACGTGAAAGCGACGCTGTTGTTGCGGCTTTGGAAAACGTCACCGCACCCAACAAGATCAAAAAATGGCTTAAGCAATACGACCCGTTCAAGCGGATGATCTACCAAAAACGCGGCGACAAAGTGCGCGCTTTATTTGATCAAAACGACATGCCTCCGCGCGAGCGCCAGATCCGAAACACGATCAAGCGTGAAGGGTTCTGGATGCGCTAGGCGCCGCGCGCAGGACCCCTGTCCTCCCGTTTTCTAATTGCGAGAACAGGCGTCACCTCGGACGCCCAAAAGCGCGAACCCCATCCCGAAATGCCCCTTAACATTGAGGTCGCCGCGCTTTGCACCTAACGTCACGCCAACTTTACCTTTGGAGAGACCACATGTCCGACACCCCATCCTACGGCTTTGATACGCTGCAAATCCACGCAGGCGCACGCCCTGACCCAGCAACCGGCGCGCGCAACACGCCAATCTATCAGACAACGGCCTATGTATTTCGCGATGCAGACCACGCAGCCGCATTGTTTAACCTGCAAGAAGTTGGCTACATCTATTCTCGTCTGACCAACCCGACGGTTGCGGTTTTGCAAGAACGTATCGCGACACTTGAAGGTGGCGCAGGTGCGGTTTGCTGTTCATCCGGCCATGCTGCCCAACTGATGGCGCTGTTCCCGCTCATGTCACCGGGCAAGAACGTTGTCGTCTCCACACGCCTTTATGGTGGCTCCGTCACGCAATTCTCGCAGACGATAAAGCGATTTGGCTGGGAAGCTAAATTCGTCGATATGGATGACACAGCCGCCGTGAAAGCCGCGATTGATGACAACACACGCGCGGTATTTGGCGAAGCCATTGCCAACCCGGGTGGTTACATCATGGACGTGCGCGCGATTGCAGACATTGCAGACGCTGCTGGTATCCCTCTGATTATCGACAACACCACGGCCACGCCGTACCTGTGCCGCCCGATTGAACTAGGTGCTACGCTTGTTGTGCATTCGACCACCAAATACCTCACAGGTAACGGCTCTGTCACAGGCGGTTGTGTTGTGGACAGCGGTAAGTTTGACTGGACCGCGTCTGATAAGTTCCCCTCCCTCAGCGAGCCTGAGCCAGCTTACCACGGCATGACGTTCGCAGAGACCTTTGGTCCGCTGGCCTACACGTTTCACGGCATTGCAATTGGCCTGCGCGACCTTGGCATGACGATGAACCC
>DQCL01000013.1:11436-13436 GCA_003533975.1 Octadecabacter sp.
GTTGATTACGTCACTTACGCCGGATTGGAATCATCCCCATACTTCCACCGCGTGAAAGATGTTTGCCCGCGTGGCGCATCTGCATTGTTCACGTTTGCCGTCAAAGGTGGATATGAATCTTGCGTTAAACTTGTGGATTCATTGGAAATTTTCAGCCACGTGGCTAACTTGGGTGATACGCGCTCTCTCATCATCCACCCGGCTTCGACAACCCACCGCCAACTGACTGCCGAACAACAAGAGGCCGCTTCAGCAGGCCCGAGCGTTGTGCGTGTCTCGATCGGCCTTGAGAACGCGGATGACTTGATCGCGGATCTGGATCAGGCTCTTGCCAAAGCAACGGCTTAAACGTCTTAGCCGTTCGATTTGAAAAGGGCCCCTGTCGCGGGGCCCTTTTTATGTGCATGTGTTTCGCCTGAAAGTTTTAAAGAAGCCATTCCACCTCTGTCACCCTACGGGATTTCTTTGGCACATCGGCAGCGGTTCATCTTCAGGCTCACTTACTCCTCAATTGCGTAGACGATCACAACCGCTGCGTTCAGGTCGATTTTACCGGGTGAAACCGGAACATCGTACTGCGGCGATGCGGAGTTCATGACCATTTCGCGTTGGTCGGTCATGATGGGTCGGTAGCCTCCACTTCCGGCTTCACTAAGCGTCAAAATGTCGCCAACTTCGATTCCGGCTGCGCTGGCATAAAGCGCTGCAAGCCGTGCAGCTTCGACCACCGCACGACGGCGGGCTTCATCGGTTGCGGCTTGTGGATCCTGCAAGCCAAACTGCACACCGTCCAATCGGTTTGCACCATCGCCGACAACCGCCGCGAGCAAACCACCCAAACGATCCAAATCGCGCACTTCAACCTCGACCGAGTTGATCGCCTGATAGCCGACAATCTGGGTGCCCGAACTCAACACACTTTGACTATAGCGTGGGTTAAGGCGGATCGCGCCACTGCGGATGTCTTCAACCAAGACCCCTTCACCGTCTAACGTTGCCAGAATCGCAGCCGTTGCAGCGCTGGCATCATCAAGTGCACTTGCGGCAACCTCCGCTTCCGATTGCACGCCGATGATGACAGTCGCCATGTCTGGCTCAACACTGATTTCACCGCGCCCCGAAACAGTGATCGTGCGCTCTTGCGCAGCGACGGGCGCAGACAAGGCTGCGACAGCTAGGGTTGCGGACAAAAGACTAAGGGCGATGTAGGAACGCATGAGTAACTCCAGTGTTGATGCTTCATCTTATCTGACGGGGCCCGCATCGCTATCCTTGGAATAAAAATCCAACAAACTCGCGCTTGGCGTTGGCGAAAGCTTGCTGTACCCTCATTGGTTAAGAAAAAGGGGAGTTTTCAGCCCCGCTACAGGATGCTAAGCCACGCAGATGAAACCGAATTTCGCCTTGTCATTGTCCTTTGACGGACTGCGCTTGATGCACCGCGTGTCTGGCGGATGGCATCTTGTTGGTGAAGTGGCGTTGGATGCAGCCGATTTGTCGGGTTCGCTTGAGCGGTTACGGAAAGCCGCCGAAGGGCTTGAACCTGACGGCATGTCTACCAAGCTTCTGATTCCAAACGATCAAATTAAATATCTCGCGCTTGATACCACCCGTGCAGAGGTTGACGATGTGCGCGAGGCACTGCATGGCGCGACCCCTTACAGTGTCGATGAGCTGGTTTACGATTTCACCAAAGGTGGCGGACGGACCTATGTTGCCGCAGTCGCCAAAGAAACGCTGAGCGAAGCACAGCAGTTTGCGACAGAGCATGGATTTAACCCAAATAGCTTTGCTGCAGTGCCAGAACCATTCACTTTTGTCGGCGAAGCGTTTTTTGGCGCTGTTGATGGTCAAACTGTTGAGCGCGATGACGACTCGGTTGTGATTATCGGAAACGCGGATGTTTCGATCCCCGAGCCAGAGCCAATAGCAGAGCCTGACCCGCTCGTGGACGAAACGCCTGTTGCTACACCTGAACCAGAAATGGATGCGCCCGTTGA
>DQCL01000013.1:13501-21531 GCA_003533975.1 Octadecabacter sp.
GCGCCCGTTGTTGATACGCCCGAAGAAATTACAGAGGCAGAAGTCGACGCTGATTTACCGGCTGAAACTGAGGGCTTTGCTGCTGATGAGGCGAGTGCAGAAGAATCTGCAGTCGAAGCCCCAGTAGAAGACGTACCCCTGGAAGCCGATCAAGAAGACGAAACCACGGTCGAAGACGCGCCCGTGGATGATGCGCCCGCCCCGATGTTTGCATCACGGTTGCGTGCGGATCGGACAGAAGGGCACCCTACTCCGGCATCCGACGCCACCGCCAAACAAGATACCGGACGTACCGAGCCAACCTTTAGCCGTCATACGCCGGAGTCTCTGGCTGTTCCAACGGGCACAGGCACCGATCCGATGCCGCCACTGTCCGCGCCAAGTCGCAATGCAGATACGGCCCCGGTTGTTCAGCCCATTACGACCCAAGCACCTGATGTGCAGGCCCCTGCAGCAGATATCGCCATTACAGGCGAGGCTCCGACGGCGTTGTCGCCAGATGCAGCGGTTGCAGCGGCATCGCTTACCGTACAGCCCGAAGATGATGTTCCCGCCCCGAATGACGATCCGGCGGATGACCCAACTGAAGAAAAACGCAGCACCGCAGCAACGGCACTTAGTGCGGCCACAGCAGTTGGCGGGGCCGTTGGTGGCATGTTCACCAGCCGACGCATGGCCCGCGCGGAAGCAAAGGCAGCCGAGGCTGTTAAAGACGCAAAAACGACCGACAAGCTTGATGAAAAGTCACGTCTGACCGTTTTTGGCGCACGCAAGCAGCCAAAGAAAAAACCTAAAGTCGTCGTCGGAGGAAAGCCACGTTTCCTCGGGTTGATCCTGACAGCGGTGTTGTTGTTGTTCCTTCTGGCAATCGCGGCGTTTGCGGCACTTTCCGAAGAAGGCATCGCCAGCTGGTTTGGCTTTGGCTCAACTGAAACACAAATCGCAGCCGCCCCTGCCGATCCGACATCGGCTCAGGAGGTGGCCGCAGCGCAAGCTGACGATGGCGCACAAGTGGCCGCATCAGATGCAACTGATGCTTTGGCCACTCCAATTGCGCCCACAGGGGGACAGGTCCTTACCCCCGAGGAAGCCGCGCGTATCTATGCTGCCACCGGTGTGTGGCAAAAGGCCCCCAGAATCCCCCTACATCCCCGTACAACGTCCCTCGATGGGCTGACGCTAACGTCAGCGCCGGCAGCTGTTGTCCGCGTTCCGCCCAGCCCCTTGGCATCCGCCAGCAGTGTGGCAGGTGATGCGGTCATTGCGACCCCGATTGACCCTCCACCACCAAGCCAACAGTTTGATTTCAATGATGAAGGTCTCGTTGTCGCAACAGCTGAGGGCGCGATCACGCCGGACGGAATCCTTGTGATTGTTGGACGCCCGGCGCTGAACCCACCAACGCGCCCGGGAACTGTCGCGCCTGAAATCACGCCACAAGACCAGCTCGCGGCTGTCATCCCGGAAGAAGCCGCACCAGTCACCGACGCCCCCGAAGGCGTTATCGTCATTGCAGGCCGCCCAGCTATTGAACCGCCCGTCCGCGCCGGCACGGCCACACCTGCCCCCGCACCACCTGAGGCGGAAGCACTGGCCACGGGTGATGCGCCACTTGTTGCCACAGATACTCTTTTGGTTCTCGCAGGATCGCCGCCCGTTCTTCCGCCGGTTCGCCCTGGCACGGTTGCGCCTTCCGCCCTTACGACACCCGAAGTTCCTGTTGATGTGACCCCAACCTCTGAGATCCCGACGACTGATGCGCCTGTTGGCGGTTTGAACGTGATTGCAGGCCCGCCGCCGATCTTGCCACCGGCCCGCCCGGGAACGGTCGCTCCGCAAGGGGATCTCAACAGCCTATCGCAGGACATTGCAGCCGCACTAAATACCAGCACCGCGCAAGCGCCTACCGCCGATACGCGCCGCCCGACAACGCGCCCTGCCAGTATTCAACAAGCCGCGGTTGCGGCTGCCGCAGCTGCGAACACCCCCATTCTTGGTGCCCTCACCTCCGAGCAAGCCTCAGGTTTCCGCCCGCGGACCCGCCCTGCCGGACTTGCCCCCGCACCAACGCCGGAACCCGTACCCGTGCCCGAAGAAGCCGCAGTTGAGCCAGCGCCTGCCGCGCCTGCGGGCCTTCAGATCGCCCCCGAAATTGCCGCAGCCGTGCAAGCTGCTGCAAACCGACCGAACCCGATTGTGAACCCGACTGCACAAGCTGTACCGCGCTCCTCGCGCCCTGATACGCGCCCGCGCAATATGGACCGTATTGTCGCGCGTGCAGCACAAGCGCAAGAACGTGCAGCCACCCAAGTCGCCGCCGTAGCGCCGCGAACCGTCGCACCAAGCGGCCCAACCGCCGGTTCGGTTGCGCAAGCGGCGACACTAGATAATGCGATCAACCTGCGCGAAGTGAACCTCATCGGAATTTACGGTGGATCGGGTGATCGACGTGCTCTTATTCGGATGGGCAATGGCCGCTATTTGCGCGTGACTGTTGGCGACAGTTTGGATGGTGGGCGTGTCACAGCCATCAGCGCTAACGCACTTAGCTACACCAAGCGCGGGCGAGCAATTACTTTGCAAGTTCCCGCCTAAGAACTTGTATTTCCCGCGCCACAAACGGATAGCTGGCATATGGAACAAACCCTACTTCTAGCGACAGTCCTGCTTGGCGCTGCGGTCATCGCAGTGCCTTTGGCTGCGCGCCTTGGTCTCGGGTCTGTCCTTGGGTATTTGCTCGCTGGTGTTGTGATTGCCCCACTCATTGGCGCGGAAGCTGCTGAACTTCAGCATGTCGCCGAACTTGGTGTTGTGATGATGCTGTTTCTTATTGGCCTTGAACTTGAACCGCGCGCGCTTTGGGGAATGCGCCACCGCCTGCTTGGGTTGGGCGGTTTGCAAATTGGTGTGACAACCCTGTTGCTTATGGGGCTGTTCATGTGGATGGGGCAGCCGTGGCAAACGGCCCTCGCAGTCGGCATGATATTCGCGCTCTCGTCCACAGCGATTGTCCTGCAAACCTTGGACGAAAAAGGCCTGATGCAGACCAGCGGCGGGCGCAGTACGTTTTCTGTGCTGCTCACCCAAGATATCGCCGTGATCCCGATGCTTGCTTTGCTTCCCCTTCTCGCGCTGAAGCCACCTGTGTCCATCAGTCCAGATGGCTCTGTAACGCGGGGCATAGAAGCGCAAGAAACGACCCACCATGCCATGAGCCTTGTGGAAGGTTTACCCGCATGGGGTGTCACTCTCGTGACCCTCGGTGCGGTTGTGGCTGTCATCTTTGTCGGGGTGTTCCTAACCAACCCACTGTTTCGCTACATTCACCACGCCCGCCTACGCGAAATGTACACCGCCCTTGCATTGCTTATCGTTGTCTCGATCGCCGCGCTTATGGGCCTCGTCGGGCTGTCCGCAGCGCTCGGAACGTTCCTTGCTGGCGTTGTCCTTGCGAACTCCGAGTTCCGCCATGAGCTGGAAAGTGACCTCGCGCCGTTCAAGGGGCTGCTACTCGGGTTGTTCTTCATCACAGTCGGAGCAGGCATTGATTTTGAAATACTCCTGAACGACGCCTACCGCATCCTCGGGCTGACGCTTGCCGTCATATTGATTAAGGGCTTTATCCTTTATGTTCTGGCAACCATTTTCAAACTGAAACACCGAGCACGCTGGCTGTTTACCCTCGGCCTCGCCCAAGCAGGTGAATTTGGGTTTGTCCTCATCGCATTCTCACTTCAGCAGAACGTCTTGACCGATACACTCGGAGCAGACCTATTGCTGGTGGTTGCGCTGTCTATGCTCGTCACCCCGCTTCTGTTCATACTTTATGAAGTTTTATCCAAACGCATCGCATCCGAAACCGCCGATCACCCCGAAGACGAAATTGATGAAAAAGGCACTGTCATCATCGCGGGCATCGGGCGCTTTGGGCAGGTCGTGAACCGTCTTGTGCAGTCCAACGGATTTAGCACTGTGGTCCTTGATAACGACCTCAAGACCGTCCAACTCATGCGGACCTTTGGTTTCAAAGGGTTCTTCGGCGATCCGACCCGCCCTGATATTTTAAACGCCGCCGGGCTGGACGAGGCATCGGTGCTTGTCGTTGGATTGGACAGCAAAGAATCCGCCGTCAAACTGGTAAAATATGCGCGCCTACATAACCCTGACCTGCATATCGTCGCGCGTGCGCGCGACCGTGTACATGTTTTCGAACTTTACGCGGCTGGTGCGAATGACATCGTCCGTGAACTGTTCGACGGCTCTTTGCGTGCAGGTCGTTACGTGCTGGAAAATCTCGGCCTTACTGAATTTGAAGCATCTGAAGCTGAAATGTCTTTCTACCAGCACGATCGCCGCATTCTGCGTGACCTTGCCGAAGTCTGGGATCCGAAAATCCCAATCGCGGAAAACAGCGCCTACATCGAACGGGCAAAATCCGCGAACCGCGATTTGGAAAGTGCGCTCACCCAATCCTTGGATGAGGCCGAACGCAAAGCAACCCGCGGAAGCGATAGTCCCGCGTTTCGCCATGACCCCAAACGTTAATTAGCCCGCAGCAACGCCTGCTTCGGCAAAGGTCGCCATGTCAGAATGGCACGCAATTGCCGATTTCAACACATTTATCGCAAGCACCCCACCAGAGCCCTCGCCCAAGCGTAGGCCCAGCGACAACAGCGGCTGCTTACCAAGTGCACTCAGCAATCTTTCATGCGCACCTTCCGCGCTCAAATGCCCAGCAATCGTGTGGTCCAATGACCCAGCCACAGCTTTTTCAAGCGCCGACGCAGCCGCGCTGCAAATAAACCCGTCCAAGATCACAGGAATACGATGGTGGCGTGCGGCAGCGATCGCGCCAGCCATTGCCGCCAGTTCTCGTCCACCAAGGCATCGAAGTGCCTCAAGCGGGTCAGTTGTATCATGCAATGCCAAGCCACGCGCAACAACGTCTGTCTTGCGCGCAAGCCCTTCGTCATCCACGCCCGTGCCGCGACCTGTCCAATCGGCAGCGTCCCCCCCCAGTACCGCCGCCGCAACGGCCGCAGCTGATGTCGTGTTACCAATGCCCATTTCGCCCGTTACAAGCAGGTCGGCCTCAGGATCGACAGCCGCCCAGCCCGCGATCAGCGCCAGAACGACTTCGTCTTCGCTCATTGCGGGGGCCACGGTAAAGTCCTGCGTTGGCATATCCAGATCAAGGGCGACCACGTCCAACGACGCCCCTGCCGCTTTGGACAATTGGTTGATTGCCGCACCGCCATGTTCGAAATTCGCGACCATCTGAACGGTAACTTCCGGTGGAAACGCCGAAACACCTTGCGCGCACACACCGTGGTTCCCCGCGAAGATAATAACCTGCGGGTTTTCAATGCTGGGCCGATCTGTATCGCGCCACCCTGCATACCAAATCGCTAATTCCTCAAGACGCCCCAATGCTCCTGGAGGTTTCGTAAGTTGCCCGTTGCGCTCTTTGGCACCAGCGATTGAGGCCATGTCTGGCCCTGTAGCGGCCTCAAGCATGGCGCGAAATTCAGAAAGGCTAGAGAAAGGGGCGGTCATGGCACGGGCCTCATTGCAAACAGTTACCGCACTCTCTACCCAATGGGGCGGAAATGACCAGACAGGAAGCGGCGACATGGCGCAAAACAACGACAAGACATCGCCCCTTGCTCTCTCAGACATCGCCGCAGCCCTCGGGTTGCTCAGCCGATTGCCGATTTCCGTAAACACTGATCGCGCAACAGAACGCGGCGCGATGGCGGCATGGGCCTACCCGATTGCAGGCCTGATCCTTGCGTTGATCGCGGGCGTCGTAACGCAAATCGCGCTTTGGCTTGGCCTGCCCAACACATTGACTGCGGGCGTCACGCTCGCCACGCTCATCATCACAACAGGTGCAATGCACGAAGATGGCTTGGCTGACTCCGCCGATGGACTTTGGGGCGGCTGGGACAAGGATCATCGCCTAAAAATCATGAAGGACAGCTTTATCGGCACCTATGGGGTCCTCGCGCTCGCCCTTAGCCTACTCCTCAGGTGGGGCGCATTATGCATCATTCTTGATCTTGGAATGCTTTGGCCTGCCATCCTCACCAGTGCAATTCTCAGCCGCTCGGTGATGGTTCCGATAATGGCATTCCTACCGCATGCCCGCACAGAAGGCCTCAGCCATTCCGTTGGCCGCCCATCCGTCCAAACCGCGTATATCGCACTGGCGATCGCAGCGGTTGCAACCTTCATCCTCGTCCAGTTCTGGGCGGTTTGGCTTATTGCAGCATGCGCACTCATTGCGCTCGCATGCACCATTATCGCAAAGTCAAAGATCAAGGGGCAAACCGGTGACATTCTCGGGGCCACACAACAGCTCACAGAAATCGCCGCCCTGCTCACATTCGCAACGCTTCTGACTTAACTTTGCCTCTGTTGTGAAAACATCCCCGCCCGACGCTTCAAAACGTGCAGTTTAGAACCGCGTCCAGCTGCTCGGCTGAAAACGCTGCAACCGAACGCGCCTCTAACACACCACCATCCATCCGCGTGACCATAACGTCAGACCAGTCGCCATCTGCGGTTACAACCTCAGGGCCGTCACCACAGTCACGGACACCGCTGGAAATGAAGTCCTGCCCAATCTGATGGTTCGTCAACCCGCCCAACTCAGCATCCAGCACTAAACCCTCACCGTCCCACTCAAAGACCCGCAATGTCTTCGCTAAATGTGGACGGTCAATAAATGCGACTTCAATGCGACCATCCCCATCCAAATCAGCGGCCCCAATTGGAGCAAGCCAACGGTTCGAGCGACCAATATGGGAGGTTTCGGCAATCTTTCCCGTCTCATCGTAAACCGCCAAAGACCCACCGCGTGCCATGTCGGTTTCAATCACCACGACTTCGGGTGCGCCATCTCCTGTAATGTCCCACAGACGTGGCGCGATATCCTCAAAAACATGATCATCGGGCAGGCTCACCCGATAGCGCCGTTTGTGCGCCCAATCCCCAGCTTCAATCACCAGCTGGGTGAACTCAACCGCGTCTCCGAGAATACCATGCCCATAACGCGTCGTTGGCCCCTCAAACGTGGCGCCAACAATCGTCTCAGCTGCGCTGGCCCCGGCCAACCCCACACACAACGTCAGCGACGCACCGCGGAAAAGACCTTGCAGCCCCCACGACGTCGAACGCGGTGCCACCTTAAATCTGCTTTTCAGGCATCCGAACGATCAAACCGTCCAAGTCGTCCGTAACCTTCAACTGGCAGGTCAAACGGGACTTTTCAGCGTTAGGCTCATAGGCAAAGTCGAGCATGTCTTCTTCCATCGCGTCTTTCGCAGGGATCTTCTCGACCCAAGCCGCATCCACATAAACGTGGCAAGTGGAACATGCGCAGGCGCCGCCACAGTCTGCTTCGATACCTGGAATGCCATTGTCACGTGCGCCTTCCATAACGGTTAGCCCGTTGGCGACATCAACAACGTGCTCTTTGCCGCCGTGCTCGATATACGTAATCTTTGCCATTGTGTTGGCCCTTTTTCAAAATTCTGTTGCCAGATAGATAGGCCGCGCAGCACGGCCATTCCAGCCCCTTTTACTCACGAAATCGTTGAAAGGGTGGCACGTAAACGACACCATCGGCACCTGAATTGCACCTGCGTGACTTATCACGCTTTGCGGGCACACCTTGCTCGGGTACAAATCCTTAACAACGGGCCAACAGAGCCTGAGGATGAGCAGATGACGACACGGACCCTTCGATCCACGTTCCACGTGTTTGCGGCCCTTGGGCTAACCGTTTTGACGGGCTGTATGAACACGCCGCAGGTGACCCGTGCCGACAGCGATCCGATTGGGCCACTGGCAGACCCCGCTACGGTGGACGCCGAAACAGGCACCTGTTTTGCCCGCGCCACCACCCCCGCCATCATTGAAACCGTAACCGAACAAATTATGGTGCAACCTGCCAGCGTGCGCAGCGATGGCAGTGTCGATACACCTGCAGCTTTTCGCACCGTGACCCGCCAGCAAATCCTGCG
>DQCL01000102.1 GCA_003533975.1 Octadecabacter sp.
CGCCCTCTTCGGCGGGCTGGAAAATCACCACTACGGTGCCGTCAAAGTTGCGCGTTTCCGAAAGGTACTTTGCCGCCCCAAGCAACATCGCCGTATGCCCATCATGGCCACATGCATGCATCGCACCATCGGTTTTGGACGCATATTCAAGCCCTGTTTGCTCATGGATCGGCAATGCATCCATATCTGCGCGCAGCCCAATCACTTTACCTGATGTGTTGGATTTTCCTTTGATAACAGCGACAACACCCGTGCGCCCGATCCCCGTTACGATTTCATCGCAACCAAATGCCTCTAGCCTCTCAGCGACAATGGCGCTGGTGCGGTGGGTCTCAAACAAAATCTCGGGATTTTCGTGCAGATCGCGGCGCCACTCGGTGATTTCGGGCAGCAACTCGGCAAATCGATTCTTAACAGGCATGGCTTCTCTCCAAATGAATTGTCTCTAACTTGATCCTCGCTCGGCCCTTCAGCAAGCCCGCTTTCGCTTCTTTGGCTCTTAAATACTCAAACGCGGGATCCACACCTGCATCGTTTCCACTAGATTGCTGGCCCCAACACCATTTTCGAACCATCCGAGAAGCGCGAAAGACGAAACCGCGATAGATCATAGCCTGTGTCTTGACCTGTCACCATTTTAGCCAGAATACGCCCGATAGCGGGGCCAATTCCAAAACCGTGCCCGCTCATACCTGTTGCGATCGTCAGCCCGCTCACGTCATCGACTTGGTCTACCACGGGAACAAGGTCCGGCATTGTATCAATCATTCCTGCCCATGCCGCCTTTGACTTGATCGGGCCAAGGTCTGGGAACAGCGTTGAAAAATGGTCGACGAGTGAGGCGCATTTAGCGGCGTTTGGTTTCGGGTTCAAAACACGCATCCGCTCGAAAGGGGATTGCTCATCCAATGCCCAGCGCCGCGGCGTTCCCCATGCATCCGGATAGCCTTTAGGCGCAGCCGGATAGTAGCGCGTGCCGAAGGGATCGTGTTTGACCTGGGTGAGGTATTTGCCAAAGGCCCTGAACGCATCTGGCCCGATAAAGAACTCATGGAATTCACCCGCAGCAAGCGAATACCCCCCATCCGCGCGGGTCCGAAATGCGATTTTGGAATCCGCACCACCGCCCTGATAAGTCATCGGTGCACCATCCACCGCAACAACGCTGGCCCGCACGGACAGTTGGGGAATGTTTACACCGGCATTTCGCAAAAACAGCGAGGACCATGCCCCCCCTGCAACAATAACCTGTGGCGTTTTGACGATCCCATTTTCGGTCATTACGGCCGTGATCTGCCCCGCTGATGTCTCAATCCCACGCGCGGCACACCCTTCGCAAATCGTAACCCCTTCAGAGACAGCCAATCGCGCGAGGGTAGGCACAGCCACCCAAGGTTCCGCACGCATGTCGCTTGCGGTGTAAATACCGCCAGACCAATTGCAGCGCGCTTCTGGCATTAGTTTTTCCAGCTCAGCGCGGCTTAGCATGCGGCTGTCGACACCGTTTTCGTTGGCATGGGGCATCCATGCCGCGAATTTCTCAAACTCCGCGCTATCTTTTGCCATGTAGGTCAGCCCGCCTTGGACCAGCCCGATGGTTTCGTCAGTTTGCGCTGATAGTTCACGCCACAAGTGGCTTGCTTCAACCATGATCGGCAGCTCATCAGGATCGCGTCCTTGCTGGCGGATCCACCCCCAATTACGACTGGACTGTTCGCCCGCTATGCGACCCTTTTCGAGCAGCACAACGCGCTGCCCTAGTCTGTTCAGGTAGATTGCGGCGGATATCCCAACAATTCCACCGCCGACAATAACGACATCGACGCTTTCAGGAAGCGCTGTGCTGTACTCAATCGGTGAAACGTCAGAGATTGGGAAATCAACCAAGGCTGTCGAGCAAGCGTTCCATAAACGCTTCGCCTGCCTTGAACTGTTCAATCGTTATAAACTCGTTGGGCTGGTGGGCCTGCGCAATGTCGCCGGGGCCACAGATTACCGCACTATAGCCGCGCTCCTGAAATTGGCCCGCTTCCGTTCCGTAGCTTACGACGTTTATAGCGTTATCCCCCGTAAGGTTGCGTACGATTTCCTCAGCCTCGCCTTCAACCTCCGGCTTTAGACCGGGCACATCAAATTTACGTTCATAATCAATGCCCGTGTCAGGATGGATTGCCTGCATCTCGGCCTCGATCTCGGCCACTTTTTCTTGAAATGCTTTCACCCAGATATCGCCGGGTTCCCCTGGAACGTTGCGGAAGGTCAGAACGAAATCACAGTCCTTAGCGGTAATGTTGTGGGCGGTGCCGCCGGTGATCATGCCGACATGAAGCGTCGTGTAAGGTGGCTCAAAGCCTGCATCAATTTCGAGCGGTGTTTTGGCAGCATTAGCCGCATTCATCTCATTGCACCAATCAATCAGCTTGGACCCAAACATGATCGCGTTGACGCCGGTATGGATCAATGACGAGTGAACTTCGAAACCGCGCATATGGACGTCGAACCCGATGCCCCCTTTATGGCCCGTGACCACCTTCATCATCGACGGTTCACCAATGATGGCAGCTGATGCACGCGGCATGCCGCTGGCGACCATCGCATCAATCATCACCGGCGCACCTGTGCAGCCGATTTCCTCGTCATAACTTAATGCAATTTGCAAAGGTCGTGTGACACCGCGTTTTTTTGCTTCGACCAAGGCCCAAATCGACAGTGCATCGAAGCCCTTCATGTCACAGGTTCCGCGTCCGAACAGCTTGTCTCCTTTTTCGACAACCTCGAACGGGTCGGTGTCCCACGCCTGCCCATCAACGGGCACAACGTCGGTGTGGCCTGACAAAACAATGGCCCCCTCAACCTGCGGCCCGACATGGGCATAAAGCGCGGCCTTTTCCCCAGTTTCATTAGGAACGCGGGTTGAATTGATGCCGTGATCAGCCAAATAGCTTTCGACGAAATCAATCAAGTCAAGGTTGCTGTCTCGGCTGACTGTTGGAAACGCAATCAAGCGTTCCATCAGTGTTCTGGCGTCCAGTGTTATTGTCATATTGCCCCCGGCTGACCCCTAGTTGGGCCGCGCATTTCAACCGTGACCGTGAAACGCGCTTGTCTTGCGGTCAAGTGTCATACAGCGCGGTGAGGGAAAAAATTAACCATACGGTAAAATGCCTTCAGGGGTTGCGGGACGCTTGATTGCTGTTAACGTCACCCTAATCGTACGGGCACCTGAGACTCAGACAGGAACAGTCCGGCAACAAAAGCAACTACTTAGACCATCTTCACAGGGAGGTCGCCTATGCCCGATGGGGCGCTGCCAGTTCTCGACGTCCGGGGACTAAAGACAGTATTCAAAATTCGCGGCGGGGAAGTCCACGCCGTCAACGACGTGAGCTTTGACCTCAAACCTGGTGAGCTTTTGGGCGTTGTCGGAGAGAGCGGATCCGGCAAGTCGGTGACGATGATGTCCCTTTTGGGTCTGCTTCCCACGCCCCCAGCAGACGTGCGTGGCGGCACCGTTACGTTTGACGGGCAAGACCTGCTAAAGGTAGACGCAGAGACCCTTCGCACTACACGCGGCGGCAAGATTGGGTTCGTATTTCAAGACCCTATGACATCCCTTAACCCCGTCTATAATGTCGGCATGCAGATCATGGAGCCCCTGCGCAAGCACATGGGCATGACCAAAAAGCAGGCCGCAGTGCGCGCGAAAGAACTGCTTGAGCTCGTCGGAATTCCAGACGCGGACCAGCGCCTGAAAGATTACCCTCACCAGTTCTCCGGCGGCATGCGCCAGCGCGTTATGATAGCCATCGCGCTTGCTTGTGATCCGAAGGTTTTGATCGCAGACGAGCCGACAACTGCGCTCGATGTAACTATTCAGGCGCAAATCCTTGAGCTGATGAAAGACCTGCAAGAGCGCCTCGGCATGGCCGTCATCTGGATCACCCATGATCTTGGTGTTGTGGCGGGAATCGCGGACCGCGTGGTGGTGATGTACGGCGGGCAGATCGTTGAGCAAGCCCCGACACGCGAGTTGTTTAAGAACCCGCAGCATCCTTATACACGCGCACTATTGAAAACAGTGCCCCGTGTGTCTGGAACTCGCGAAGAGCGGCTTGAAATTATCGAAGGGCAACCGCCGATCCTTGGGGCCTCCCCCACGGCGTGCCCGTTCCGCGATCGTTGCGATGTGGCGTTCGACCGGTGCGCAATTGAAAACCCGCAGCGCTATGATGTCGGCAACGGACATGACGCCGCCTGTTTCTATGATGCCCGAACAGGAGCGCCGCGCGATGTTTGATGACATAAAAGCAACGACCAAACTGGTCGAAGTGGACAATCTTAAAATGCACTTCCCGATCCACACTGGATTGTTTCGTCGCCACACGGGGGATGTGAAAGCCGTCGATGGGGTGTCGTTTGACATTTATGAAGGTGAAACATTGGGGTTGGTCGGTGAATCCGGCTGTGGCAAATCCACCTGTGGCCGCGCTGTGCTGCGCCTATATGACATTACGGATGGGTCGATCATCGTGGACGGTGATGACATCGGCGGTGTTGCGCAAAAAGACCTGCGCGCCAAACGTCCGACGATGCAGATGGTATTCCAAGACCCACAGGCCTCGCTAAAC
>DQCL01000020.1 GCA_003533975.1 Octadecabacter sp.
TAGATATCGAGGATGCGGTGAACCGTGTCTTGGTGGCCTTTGTGCAAAACAACAGTGCAAGTCCATTTCCCTTTGCGAAGAACAGGCTGCAGTTTGCGTAGCACGGACATGCCGGTGGTAATGTCCTCGATACCCCACTGTTCTTTAAGGGCGATCCCAAGGCGTTCCAGATCACCCGTGGGGGTATGCATGTCAGGTTCAGCCACTTCGACGTAGTAGGACCGCACTGCCGGATCCATAACCATAGCGCGCGCGCTGGCGGCCTTGCGCACGACTTGGCGGTGAACCTGGCTTTCAGGTGGCACGTCGATCACGATGTCGCCCTGTACAGTGGCCTGACACCCAAGCCGACGTCCATCGATCAACCCGCGCTTGTCTTTGTAGCGCTGCTCAACCGAATTCCATTCTGACAAAGCACCGTCTTTGGCGGTGACTCCATGTTTGGAAAACTCACCATAGCTCGGCGTGATCTGGCATTTTGAACAAATCCCGCGACCACCACAGACGGAATCCAAATCGACACCCAACTGCCGTGCGGCTGTTAGGATAGGGGTTCCGGCCGGAAAATGCCCGCGTTTGCCAGACGGGGTAAAGACGACGAGGGGATCATTGCTCATGTAGGTGGGCCTCTATATTTTTTCTGATGATAGCGGTGCAATAGCGATGATGCAGCCGCTATCCGCCGTCTTATTGTTCAGGAACGTCATGAGGTTGCTTTGAATGCCGCGAAATTAGGGGTGGAACACCCTTTTCCTTTTGGGCAATCCATGCGAAAGGACCATGCCTAACGACGCCATGCTCTAGGAGAGACAGATGGAGATTCGCGAGGCCCTCACGTTTGATGATGTATTGCTGGTTCCGGGGGCGAGTTCTGTCCTCCCGAGCACCGCCGACACGCGCACGCGCGTCACGCAGGCGATTGATCTGAACATCCCGTTATTGTCCTCAGCGATGGACACAGTCACCGAAAGCCGTATGGCGATTGCCATGGCGCAAGCTGGCGGCATGGGGGTCATCCACAAGAACCTCAATGTTGAAGAGCAAGCCCGCGAAGTGCGTCGCGTCAAACGCTTTGAAAGCGGGATCGTTTATAACCCCGTGACATTGCGCCCAGATCAGACACTGGCAGACGCTAAAGCACTGATTGAACGCTACAACTTCACAGGTTTTCCAGTGGTCGACGATGCTGGCCGCGTGATGGGCATCGTCACCAACCGTGACATGCGGTTTGCCACATCTGATGATCAGCCGATTTCAACGATGATGACATTGGAAGACTTGGCCGTTCTGCGCGAACCTGCGGACCGCGATGAGGCGATTTCATTGATGAAGTCACGCCGCATCGAAAAACTGTTGGTCACGGATGACAGTGGTGTACTGACGGGTTTGCTGACGTTGAAAGACACAGAGCAAGCCGTTTTGAACCCGACTGCCTGTAAGGACGACTTGGGCCGTTTGCGCGTTGCTGCGGCGACGTCTGTGGGCGATTCAGGGTTTGAACGCACCGAAGCACTGATTGCTGCTGGCGTTGATATTGTTGTTATTGATACGGCACACGGCCATTCAGCTGGCGTGATCGACGCTGTGAAACGTGCTAAGGCGCTTTCAAATAACGTTCAGATTATTGCGGGCAACGTGGCCACTGGCGAGGCTACGAAAGCATTGATTGATGCAGGTGCGGATGCCGTAAAAGTCGGCATTGGACCAGGGTCCATTTGTACAACACGCATGGTTGCCGGTGTTGGTGTTCCGCAGCTTACTGCGATCTCGGATTGCGCCAAAGCGGCAGGCGATGTGCCAATTATTGCGGATGGTGGCATCAAGTTCTCGGGCGATTTTGCCAAAGCAATTGCTGCAGGAGCATCCTGTGCGATGGTCGGCTCGATGATTGCCGGAACAGATGAATCCCCAGGGGAAGTTATTTTGTATCAAGGCCGTAGCTTCAAAAGCTACCGCGGCATGGGCAGCATGGGCGCCATGGCGCGCGGCTCGGCGGACCGGTATTTCCAGAAAGACGCGGCCAGTGACAAACTGGTGCCGGAAGGGATCGAAGGGCAGGTGCCTTACAAAGGCAGTGCGGGCAACGTGTTGCACCAATTGGTCGGCGGTTTGCGCGCCGCAATGGGCTATACCGGCTGTGCGACGGTCGAGGAAATGCGCCGCGACTGTACGTTCGTGAAGATCACCGGCGCGGGGCTGAAGGAAAGCCACGTGCATGACGTACAGATCACACGGGAAAGCCCGAACTACCGGATCGGATAACCTTTCAGTCCCATATCCAAACATCTGCGGTCTTTTCAAAGATCGCAGATGCAGCACGACGTCCTAAGGTTAGGGCGTTCCGGCCAATTCTTCGCCAGCCCCCCGCGGCGTGCACTCAGCGTCGCCTGCCAATCGGACCCGCGGAATATGAGCCACCATGCGGAAACCAACCGCGGTGATTTCGCGCTCAAACCGGCCCGCCAGTTGTTCTTCGATCATCACTTGCATCAGCGTTGTGCCAAAACCGCTGCGCTCGGGCAGCGTGGCGCCCTGTTGCGGGCATTCCCCGGCGGTTTCTTCCCATTCGAGCACGACCTCATCCTTTGCCGGGTCTATCTGTGCATGAATGTTCAACTTTCCGCCCTGCCGATGCTTAAGCGTGTTCGTGGCGAGTTCGTTAAGTACTAGAGCCAGTGGCATCACACTGTCGCTCTGGACCATCATCTGCGGCACATCCACAGTGATGCCGGCGCGATCGGGAAAGATGTCGATCGCGGCGTCCACCAGGTCCCGCAAAGGCGCGTCATGGCTGGCGTGGTCGAGCGCAAGCCGGCTCGCCCGTGCCACGGCTGTGATGCGGCTGAGGTAGAGCGCGTCGAGTTCGTCTTTGGTCTTTGCCGTGCGTGAACAGCTTCGGTAGATCGAGGACAATACAGCCAGAGAGTTGCCAACCCGGTGGCTCATTTCGCGCCGCAGCGTCTCGCGGTATTCAGAATGTTCCTTGCGCCGGATGGCGACCCCGATCTGACTGCCGATAGTCTGGATCATACGCAGCACCTGCGGCTCAAGATGCGACTTCGCGGTGCCGAAAAACTCCAACACGCCATAGACTTGGCTGCCTTGCCAAAGTGGAAGGGCCACGGCGCATGACAGTCCGACGCTGGTAAAGATCTTGCGCCGCACGAAGACGGGGGCAGCAGCCACATCCTCCACGATCTGCAGCTCGCCGGTTTCCCAAGCCCGACCGGGCACGCCTTCGCCACGACGGAACTTCAGACGGTGGGTGAAATCGATGACCGGGGCATATTTCTCGTCAGAAAGATGCCAGACATTCGTCGGGTAAAGCCGCGCACCGTCGCCTTTTCCGCGCACAGTCTGCAGATGCCCCGCTTCCATCCCGGTCACCCGACAGACGGTAGCAAGGCAGAATTGGGTGAAATCCTCAAGCGAGGTATCGTCGAGCAGTTTTTCCGCAACGGCGAGCAGGGCTTTGCCTTCTTCAGCGCGCGCCTCTTGTTCGCGTTGTACCGCCTGTTCAAGCTGAAGGCTGCGGATAAAGGCATAAAAGCTGACGCTGCCTTCTGCATCCAGCATTGGAAAGATGGACAGTTCGATCGGAAGCTCTTGGCCATCCCGGTGCAGTGCCGTGATCGTAACCCGCTTTTCCAACACCGGGCCTTCGCCAGTTTTCTTATAGTGTTCCAACCCCTTGGCATGATTTTCCCGATGCTGCAGCGGTACGATCAGATCGCCCATTGAACGCCCAAGCGCCTCATCCCGCGACCAGCCGAAAATCTCTTCGGCTGCGGCATTCCAGGCGATGACCATGCCTTGGTCATCCATGCCGACAACCGCATCGAGTGCGCGTTCAAAAAGGGATTCAAGATGCTTCAACCGTGCAACCTTCCAAGTGTTTCAGCGTCCCTATAGGGTAGCCTGCCGATCAAGGCCACAGTGTCAATATACTTGCAGCAGGACGCTCAATTTATCCATATTTTTAAGGGCGATTGAGGCGGCAGTTAGGACCCCGGGGCGGGCGGTCGGCGCATT
>DQCL01000328.1:0-782 GCA_003533975.1 Octadecabacter sp.
TACTGCCTTGGCGGTTGGCCTGAAGATCGGTATGTCTTTCTAATCGGACACAATTGAACAGATCATAGCCCCGGCCTGCAACGGTCGGGGCTTTTTCGTTTTGCCATTGGCAAACCATTAAACGTTGCCCCTGTGCTGTTGTCGCGCGGCCCCTTTGCCATGATCTATTCGTCCGCCTCCGATTGGGCCAATGCCGCCGAGAAACGTGTCCTGCTCTTCGCAATGTCGGGGCTGGGAAAAACCTATGTCTCCAACATGTTACGCGAGACGCGCAGTTGGTTTCACTACTCGATAGATTACCGCATTGGCACGCGCTACATGGGCGAGTACATCGCCGATAATGCCAAGGCCGAGGCGATGAAGGTTCCGTTCTTACGCGAACTCCTGATGTCGGATAGCATCCACATCGGTTCGAACATCACGTTTGATAACCTCACGCCTGTCAGCACCTACCTTGGTAAACCCGGCGATCCGGCCAAAGGCGGCCTTCCGGTGGATGAATACCAACGCCGACAAGAGCAATTCAAACGGGCTGAACTCGATGCGTTGCGTGATACGCCGTATTTCATCGACCGCGCGCAGGCGCTTTATGGGTATCCGCACTTCGTGTGCGACACGGGCGGATCAATCTGTGAATGGGTTGATGCGAATAACCCGCAAGATCCGGTTCTCAAAATGCTGTCTGACAGCACCCTCATGGTTTGGATTAAAGGGAGCGAAAATCATACGGCTGATCTGGTCGCACGCTTCGATAAAGCACCAAAACCGATGGCCTATCAGCC
>DQCL01000328.1:827-2510 GCA_003533975.1 Octadecabacter sp.
GTTGATCCAGATACCTTCATTCGCTGGACATACGCACGCGCCCTTGCGCACCGTCAGCCCCGCTACGGCGACATGGCGAAAAACTGGGGGATCACTGTCGATGCAGTCGACATGGCAACCGTGCGTGACGAGGCGGATTTTGTCGCCGTGATCGGCATGGGTCTTGAGGCCCGAGCCTAAGAGCATTACCTAACTAATCGTCACATATACAGGTTCATTCCAATGCCCATTCGTCTTCCCCGTTCTCTCCCCGCTTACGACGTGCTTTCGCGTGAGGGTGTGATGGTGATGGGCCGCTCCGTCGCGGATACCCAAGACATTCGTCCAATGCGCATTGGTATTCTGAACCTGATGCCCAAGAAAATTCAGACGGAAAATCAATTCGCTAGACTGATTGGCGCAACGCCATTGCAGATCGAATTGACGTTGATCCGCATGTCTGGTCACGAAGCCCGCAACACGGCCGCGGACCATTTGGAAGAGTTTTACCGCACCTTCCAAGAGGTGAAAGATCAAAAGTTTGATGGCCTTATCATTACGGGCGCGCCGATTGAGCATTTGGATTTTAAAGACGTAACCTATTGGGATGAGCTGTGCGAAATCATGGACTGGACCCAAACCAACGTGCATTCCACGTTTGGTGTGTGTTGGGGCGGCATGGCCATGATCAACCACTTCCACGGCGTTCAGAAACATCTATTGGATACCAAACTGTTCGGGTGTTATCGCCACATCAACAACGCCCCGCAAAGCCCTTATCTCAGAGGGTTTTCTGATGAGATGGCTATGCCTGTTAGCCGCTGGACAGAGATGAAGCGCGAGGAGATTGATGCTGCGGGTTTAACGACCTTACTGGATTCCAATGAAGTTGGCCCCGCTTTGGTTGAAGACCCCGCGCACCGTGCGATCTATGTATTCAACCACTTTGAATACGACAGCGACACGCTGAACCAAGAATACATCCGCGATTTGGAGAGCAATCAAGTTGAGGGCGCAGAAATCCAGCTTCCGGTGGATTATTACCCGAATGATGATCCTTCGAACGCGCCGATGAACAAATGGCGCAGCCACGCACATTTGCTTTATGGCAACTGGATTTCCGAAATCTACCTGACGACCCCTTATGATATTGATCAGATCGGGTTGAGCAGTACAGATTTGCGCGCGTCTTCCGACGCGACGGAATAAAACCAACCCGTCGCGTGGCGTTTGCCTTCTTGCGCATGGTGCCTATGTTAAAGGTTAACACATAAGTTTTCGCAACACTGGTTGGATTGTGCTTCCCCCGCGGCGATCTCATACTGACGTGACTTAGAAACGATGAGGCTAAACAGATGACAGACCTGCCCTTTGAAGGCGAAATCAGCCGCTACTTTCGCGAAGACGCACCTGCCGAGGTGCGCCACGAGATTGAGGGCACCCAAAAGGGCGAAATTCTTGCCACTGATTTTCCCTACGACAAGAAATGGAAGCGCAGCGAGTATGAAGGCGCACTCGCCGCGATCCAAATCGAATTGGTAAAGATGCAAGCATGGGCACGTGAAACCGGCCAACGGATTGCGATCGTCTTTGAGGGGCGCGATGCCGCTGGTAAGGGCGGTACAATCAAGCGGTTCCGTGAGAACTTGAACCCGCGTGGCGCGCGTGTTGTCGCCCTCAGCAAGCCAACGGACGCTGAAGGCG
>DQCL01000271.1:0-2999 GCA_003533975.1 Octadecabacter sp.
AAAATCTATGACGGTTCGGAAACCGGTGTGCCTTATCTGCACGGTGTTGTGGTGCGCGAAGATTTTGCGATGGAATACCCAGAAGTCGTACAGGCCTTTATCAAGGCAGTCTGGGAAGCAGGCGAGTGGATCCGCAGCGACCCGATGGAAGCCGTGACCTTGATGGAAGGTTGGACTGGCGTCGAAAAAGAAGTGCTGTACCTTTACTTTTCTGAAGGCGGTCATCTGACGCTTGAGCCATCGATCAAACAAGAATGGGTCGACGCGCTGGCTTTCAACCACGGCGTTCTGGTCAAGGAAAAGGCCATCCCGCCGCTCGACTTTGATGCGTGGATTTCCGAAGACTTCATCAAAGCGGCCTACTCCGAACTTGGCGTCGATTACGAGACTGACAAAGCTATGGTCGTTGATCCTTCCGTGGCCAACCAGGGTTTGCCAAATGAAGTATGGCATCCGCGTGATGGCGTCAGCACCTATGGCTCGATTCCCGAATTCCTGGAAGCGGTTGCTGCAATGCAGGCCACCGGAACACAGCTGAACGCGACATATGTCTACGACAGCGAAACCGGCCTAAAGCTTTTCGGCAAGACAGCGTTCTGGGTCAAAGCGGGCGACGACTACGCCACCTTCTTGCGCAAGGGCGAAGCAGAAGCTTTTGCCTCGGGCAATAGTGGCACGCTTGTCTCTTTTGACGAGGCGATTGCCGACTTCATTCACGAAGGCTGACCCTTAGCCTTTCAAAGCTGGCCTCGGGCAGATCTCTCCCTTTCGTGCCCGGGGCTTTCACGCAAATACCAACGGGGCAAAACAGCTATGCAAAACGCAATGGAAAAAGAACCGACACCGGGCGACGCGGCGCAGGAAACGGGCAGCTCTGCGCAATCCGCACCGGCAACTCCGGAAGGTCCGTCGTTTCGCATACCCCTTCCAAGCAAAACGCAAATGGGCAGCGTTGGCATGGCAATCGGATCTCTTGCGGTCGGCGTTTTGTTTTGGCACATCGCAACCGCGATCAACCTGGATTTATATATCAACTTCTCGAATGTGCCTACGCCGCTGACGGTTTTCGTGGCGTTTATCGCGCATATTCAAACCTCAGAATTCTGGATCCATATCGGTGTGTCGATGCGCCGGATATTGATCAGCTATTCCTTCGCGGTCGTGCTGGGTATTGGCATCGGTTTGGTCATGGGCCGTTCGCGCATCGCGCGCGCATTTATCATGCCCTACATCGAAGTGATCCGCCCGATACCGGCTGTCGCCTGGATCCCGCTCGCGATCCTGATGTGGCCGACCGAGGAAAGCTCTATCATTTACATCACCTTCCTGGGCGCCTTGTTCCCCATCGTGCTGAACACATTACACGGGGTAGAGCAGACGCCAGAAGTTCTGGTGCGCGCCGTTCAATCGCTCGGGGCATCCAAGCTGGACGTGTTCCGCCATGTGGTGATCCCTGCAGCCTTGCCGTCTATCGCTGCTGGTTTGGCGATTGGTATGGGTGTCAGTTGGTTTTCGCTTCTCGCCGGTGAGATTATCTCGGGCCAATACGGCATCGGGTATTTCACTTGGAACGCTTACAGCCTGATTAATTATCAGGACATCGTCGTTGGTATGCTGGTAATCGGCGGGCTTGGCACCGCGTCAACCGCCGCTGTCAAAGCCATGACCAAACCAATGCTCAAATGGCAGAAGAGGACACGCTGATGCAGGTTCTCTCAACACTTGGAAGCACGGTTCGCAAGGATTGGCGTCGCATCCTTGGCTTTGGCCTTTGCTTTGCGCTGATCTTCCAAGTGGTGATGATGATCGCCCTGATGGTCAGGTTTCAGGCATTCCCCAACTACGCCACCTTCTATGACTGGATCGGGAATGCGGCGCATATCATCCGCTCGACTCCGTCGTGGAGCGATGTGTGGCCGATCATCTGGGAAGAGTGGCTGATCGAGATCGGCTTTATGAACTATGACTTTGGCACTGGTATTTCCGAATGGAGCCTTAACGTTGTGCCGTCGCGACTGGTTGTGCTGGCTTTCCTAGGCGCATTGATCGCACTTTGCCTGTCGCTTTTGCGGCAAAACACTTGCACGACGGGCACTTCAAGCACGCTGCGCGCAACAACCGGTCTGGGGGCCATGCTCGTTGCTATGACGGCTGGCACTATGAGCTGGGTTGTGTGCTGCGCCACGCCGTCCTGGGTCGTTGGCCTTGCGATGCTGGGTCTTGGCGTTTCGACCTCTCTGGCACTTGAAACAATGGGCCCGCTTTTGCAGGGCACCGGGTTTGGCGTGCTCTTTGCAACGATCTTCTTTCTTGCGTGGCGGAAAACCCGCGTCACAGAAGCCTATCCTAAAGGAGCGCTGAACAATGCTTGATGTCCTGAAATTCCAACCCGAGGCCACGGACGTTGGCAAAGGCCAGATTGATATCACCGATGTATCGATCACCTTTGGAAATGGGCCCGGCGCGTATCAGGCGACCGAGAAAACCTCGATCAGAATCAAAGCGGGTGAGTTTGTTTGTATCCTTGGCCCGTCTGGTTGCGGGAAATCCACGCTGTTGAATTCGATTGCTGGATACGTTGAGCCAACCACCGGCAGCGTTACGGTAGATGGCGAGGTTGTTAAAGGACCGGGGCCGGATCGCGGCATGGTGTTTCAACAATACTCGCTTTTGCCTTGGAAGACGGTTTACGAAAACGTCGCCTTCGGCCCACGCATGGCCGGGCATACACGAACTGAAGCAGGTTCAACGGCCAACACGTTTCTGGAATTGGTGGGGCTAAAGAAATTCGGTAACCGCTATCCGGCAGAGCTGTCCGGAGGGATGCAGCAACGTGTCGGTATTGCGCGCGCACTTGCCAACTATCCGTCAGTCTTGCTGATGGACGAACCTTTTGGCGCGTTGGATGCGCAAACGCGCCTGATGATGCAGGAAAGCTTGCTTGATATCTGGCGTAAGTTCGGCACCACGGTTGTTTTCGTCACCCACGATGTGGACGA
>DQCL01000271.1:3059-3765 GCA_003533975.1 Octadecabacter sp.
GAGGATGTGAAAGTCGGACTAGAGCGGCCACGAACAACCGATATGGCAACCTCGCCCGAATACATGAAAGCGCGGCAGTTCTGTCTGGACACGATCCGGGCCGAAAGCCGCAAAGCATTCGCGGAGCAAAACAAATGAAATGGATCGCTTTGATTTGTGCTGCCCTTTGTCTTGCCACACCTGCGGCGGCTCAAGTGCAGGGCGTTATGCTGGATGAACCCGTCACCTTGCCTGAATTCGCGTTTTCCAACGAGTTAGGCGAAAGCTTTACACCAGATGACACCAAGAACGCCTGGACCCTCGTGATGTTCGGCTTCTTGTCTTGCCCGGATGTCTGCCCTTTCACCTTGGGCAACCTTGAAGCCGCAGTCGCCGAAACGGGTATGCGGGTGCGCCCGGACAACGTGCCAAATGTGGTCTTTGTCTCTGTCGATCCTGACCGTGATGCCGAATTCGTCAGTGAGTATGCCAAGTTCTTCCATCCGGACTTTGAAAGCTACACAGGCGAGCGCGATCAGATCGACGCAATGATCGAAGCCACCGACAGCTACTACCGACTTTTGGACCCCGACCACACTGGTTTTTACGACGTGCAGCATACCTCGGCTGTTTCGGTCATCGCCCCCGATGGCACGTTGCGCGCTAAGCTTCAGCCGCCGTTTGACCCCGGTTTGACGGCTGAATTCCTTGCGCGCTTGCAAATCAC
>DQCL01000319.1 GCA_003533975.1 Octadecabacter sp.
GGTAGCGGGCGACACTGGCAGTTCGGGGCAGACACGACAGACGATTACCGCTCGATTGATATTCGGTGGCTGAAACGGGAAGGGCTTCTGGAATCGGGGATCAGCCGCCGCATCACCTGGTCGCGCGGTGGCGAGGTGACAGGCTCGATCAATGTCCAGTCAGAGCCGGGGCGGGTGATCCTGGACTATCGCCACCGGGATCGAGGCGGGGAATGGCAACCCGAACGCTATCCCGTCTATCTCGATACCACGCCCTGTCACATGGGCGGCGTCCGTCACTGGTTTCTCTGCCCTGCCCGTGGCTGTGGTCGTCGGGTTGCTATCCTCTACGGCGGGGCAATCTTCGCGTGCCGTCATTGCTACCGGCTGGCCTATCCCTCTCAGCGTGAAAAACCGGGGGATCGAGCTGCACGGCGGGCAGATCGTATCCGCGACAAAATGGGCTGGCCCGGTGGTATTCTGGAAGGTGGTGACTGGGGCAAACCTAAGGGGATGCACTTGCGTACCTATGAGCGGCTTTGCCGGGAACACGATGCCCTTTCAGATCGAGCCTTGGTCGGGATTATGGACCATCTCAATCACCTCTCAGGCCGTTTCTAAAATAGGCCGATTTAGAGGCGTGCGAAGTTGGCAGGAAATAGGGGGTCTTTGTTCGCATACCAGTCAGCTCGAAAAATCACTGTTTTTCTTAGCCTTAATTGATTTCAATGCGAAGTTAGGACATTGGCGAAGTTAGGACATTGGCAGGATATGCCGGTTGTCGGCGGGTTTTGTCCGACCTGCCCTCGCGCCAATATTGGCGCTTGGTGGGGAAAATGCGCTTGATATTTCACCCGTGATAGACAACCTTTCCGCCAAACGGCAGGCTACTTGAGGAATGTCGGTTGCATAGGAGTATAATCATTGCTTAACAACATTGGACTGCCCGGCGTGATATTACTATTGTTGGTTTTGCTACTTTTTTATGCCCCCATACACATGGCTAGAAAACGAAACCGCAGTGGGCTGCTTTGGTTTGCTATAGGCTTTCTTGGAACCCCACTTTTGGCGATTTTGATACTGATAGGGATTGGAGACAAACCACGCTCGCAAACTGCGACTTCGCAGGTTTAGAGCCGGTACAGGTAAGTTGATACCCAACATGTCAAACGCCCTCACCATCTGCATCTGGCGGAGGCGCGGGCGTCGAGTGGGGCCTTTCCGTTATGATGGAAAAGAAGGGTATTATTTTTGACAATTTTTCAGCGCTTTAACCGTCAACCTGAGCGGGGGGAATAAAACCGGAAAACTGTTGCTGAGGAGCAGCTTGGTGAAACAAAATGCCTTGGCCCTTAGCCTTCATTTATGGCCGCTACCATTTCTGCTCGCAGTCGATCAGATCCCGGAAAATCGGCATCTGTCAGGACACGCAGAAAGCGCAGCATGGCATTGCAGAGTTGCGGGCTTTGAATGTCTGGCTGCATGACCAGGTCAAGCTCGTCGTCGGTTCCCCCCGCTGCATAGAAGTCCACGATCAGATTGCCCCAGTCGTCATCTGTGGCTTGCGTTCTTTCCACAGGGGAGTGCTCGCCTTCATACATCGCCCGATAGAGCAAACTGGCGGCGTCCATCAGGGCCACGACATGGGGCCGCTTGTCTTCTGGGATTGCCTCCGCTCCGAACATGACAACGCGATTGCACAACACGGGGTCGTTTTCAAATGCGGCAATCATCTGAGTTTGAGATTGAAGGATTGCTCCAAGCGATTGATCGGGGGCCGCTCGTAGGTTGGCCGCGTGTCGCCGCCGGATTTCCGCGCCAACCGTGAGCATCTTGGAGAACGCCTCCTCTTCATCAGCTCCCCCGGACAACAGGGCCACCATACTATCCCGGAAATACTTGGCTTCTTCGGGATAGTATCCTTTCAACGCGCGATACATCTCCCCCGCCGGTGAGGCTTCGATCATGCCCGTAATTTCGGCTTCGGTCGGGTTTGTAGGTACTTCAGGTTCAGGATTGTCACATATGGCCTGGGTAATCGTCACTGTCCCCAACTCGGTTCCGTCAGGCCGACCATAGAAATGCTCGATGGTTGCACCGGCCTGGATAACAGGTGCTAGCGCCTCGTAAGTGCAGTTATGTTTGGTAAGCCCACGGCGCACGGATGCTGGAAGATTTTGGGCGTCTGTATCAACCTGATAGACATACCGAAGTGTCGTGGCTCGGGCTTCAACCCGCAGGAGCGTAGTGGTGTCATCGACCTGCTGAGACGGAACCTCTGCCGCCATTTGACTAAGCGTAGTTTCTAAACCTTGCGCCCTAAGCATTGCCTCAGTGCTTATCGACTGCAACTCTGCGTCAGCCCCTGCCCGCTCAATCATGTTATCGAGAACGTCGTCGCTGGCCTTGGTAATGCCTTGCGCTAGAGCGAGCAGGAAAAGCCCTAGAACAACCCCTACAAAGTCGCCCGCCATTCGAGCAGCACTCTTCGTTTCATCCTTTTGGATAGGAGCCTTGAACAGCAAGAAAAGATTAGCGATCGGGACAAAAGCCATCCAAGCTGAGCCACCATCGCCATACCCACTAACTGAGCGGGCATGTGAGATTACGCCATAAACATAACCAAATGCCGCAATCCCTAAGAAGATCGAGGCGACAAGCAACCATAGAACGCCATGTTTCATAGCCTCGAAGGTTGCCATCCAAGCCAATGGCAAAGCTGAGGAAAGAACGAAAATCCCGGCAAAGGCCAAAAAGTATGGAACGCGTTGCAGTGACCATTGGCTGTTTCGGCGCATCCGCAGTGCTAGGGCGAATCCTAGGAGGGATAGGCCAATGCCCCAAGCCATGAGAGTGGCTTCACTTTGAAGTGTGAAAGAGATCGCAAAATCTTCAAGCATAATTCACACCAATAATATTTACGTAACTACGCATTTGCGCGCTTAAGGTATTCCGCAAGAGCCGCTTCTAATATCGTCTGGTGCGTTTGGTCGGTTTCGACGGCATGAAGCCTCAGGCGCTTGTAGGTTTCGCCATCGAGTGCCAGCGTCAGCCGCTTCTCACCTGGGCGCTTTGCCGGTTTCTTGTCTTGGGTCGCTCCCTGCCCTGCCCCGCGCTGCGGTATGCCGGTATCAGTTGGGCGGCTTGTGGTGTTCAGCAGGCCATCGAGGGCCACGGGCTTCTTAGCCATTTAGAATCCCTTTCACGTAATCCCATACGGCGGCAATCTCTGCCCCCGCCTTGTCGTCGGTTGTCTCAGATACGCCTTGGCCGGTCGCGCCAGTTTCAGCGTAGGCGACACGTTGAGCGATATTCACCGGGGCAACTCTGCCATGTTGCGCCAGGACGCGGGCCGCTTCTTCTGTGATCCGCGCACGCGGCGTTTGAGATAGGGCAAAGGCGAAAGGCACCTTTGCGGCGTTCACGGCGGCTATGGTCGCGCCTACCGCTCGCAGATCGTCAGGGGAAGGGCGAACCGGGATCAACACCAGGTCAGCCGCGCCAAGCGCCTCAGATAGCCATTCTGGGGCCGCTGGCGGGGTGTCGATAATGCAAAGGTCAAATTGCGCCTTAGCGGCGTCCAGTGTTGCTTTGAGTGCATGTGGTGTAGGGTCACGGTCCAGCATTGCAGGCGTGTCAGCGTCCCGGCTTTCCCACCACGCCCTGAGCGAGCCTTGTGGGTCTAGATCAAGGCAAAGCACCCTGAGGCCGTCTTGTGCAGCGGCAACAGAAAGATTGCGGGCCAGCGTTGTTTTGCCAGCCCCGCCTTTTTGAGCGGCTATGAGTATCGTTTCCATAATGCAGGAAACTAACTGACTTGTGCGAAAGCGCAAACGCATAATTTCACACATACGCACTTGCATAATTACGTAAATGCATACATCTGTATAAGAACGCAACGGACGTAGGGTTTTTATACACCCTAAGATTTCCCCTGGGATCGAAAGGGCCACGCCATGAAATTCGTTACCTATCTTCGCGTCTCAACCGAACGCCAGGGCCAGAGCGGCTTGGGGCTGGAAGCACAACGCGCGGCGGTCGCGGCGCACGTCCTGGGCCGGGGCGAGGTCGTGGCAGAGTTTGTCGAAGTCGAAAGCGGCAAGCGGTCGGATCGCCCGGAGCTGGCGCGGGCGCTCGCAGAGGCGAAGCGGGCAGGGGCCGTGTTGCTCATAGCCAAGCTGGACCGCCTCGCCCGCAATGTCGCCTTCATTGCGAACCTTCTGGAAAGCGGCGTCGAGGTCACGGCGGCGGATATGCCAGAGGCGAACCGATTTGTGCTGCACATCATGGCCGCAGTCGCGGAACAAGAGGGCCGCGCAATCTCAGAGCGCACCAAGGCGGCGCTGGCGGCGGCGAAGGCACGCGGGGTCAAGTTGGGCTGGTCCATCCCCGAACGGGCTTCTGAGCAACATCAGGCGGCGCGGAAAGGTGCGGCGGTGAACAAGGCGCGGGCGCTCGCCCATGCTGAGAACGTGTTGCCGGTGGTCGAGCAGATCAGGGCAGGGGGTGCATCCCTTCGTCAGATCGCAGCGGAATTGAACGCGCGGGGCATCAAAACCGCACGGGGCGGCAAATGGCACGCGACTACCGTGCGGAATATAATAACGGCGAAAAACGGTGCTGAGGCGATTGCAGCTTAGTATAGGCGAGTCGCACTAAGGCGCCTCGCCAAACACCGGCTCTACATCACGCATCTTCCAAAGCAGATCAGCTTCATTGGCGCTCACAGTGCGTTCTGAGGGGGGTAGCGGGTGGCATCCGCCCGCTTTTGTTCCGGGTTCGATAATGAACGACGAACGGATTCCAGAGTAGTCTGTCTGATAGACGGGATCGCTGTATCCCGGTTCATAGGCAATAAGCCAATACCGCACCCGGATTACGGCTTCATCAGCACCGTTTTCCATCACCACAAGCAGAGGCTTTTCGGCTTCGCATTCTTCCAGATCATAGGTGACAGTCGCCACCACCTTCGCGGCTTTGCGTTTGGCCAGTTGGTCCTGGGCATAGAAGAAGCCGCCCACGGCTGCGCCAATGGCCACTACAACACCAATGAAGATCAGGCTGGGGCGCGGGAACCGCAAGAGCAGATAAAGCGCGCCACCAATACCGACTACCCATGCCAATGCTTCCATAGCTACTCGATCACCTCTGGTGGCAACATTTCCTCAACGGTCCCGGTGATCCGCGCCTTGCGGCCTACGCGGGGGCGTTGCAGCTCGGCATAGGCGGCTTTCCGGCCTTCAATATCCTTCGCCCCCCAGCCGATCAGAACGCCGGTGACGCGCCGTCCGGTTTTCTCGGGCATCACGGTCACGGTGAAGTCAGACAGGGCGTTCACTTCCATGAGCGCGGGTTTGATCGCGTATTGGTTCAGGTTTCCGAAGGTCGTCAGCTTGTCCGGTTCGACGCCTAAGAGTTCCCGGAAGTCATCCAGGGCAAACCGTTCGGTGAACACATGCTTGAGCCGCACACGCCGCGCCACGGCTTCATAGAGGGCCAGGGCATACTTCGAGGTGAAGGCCCGCAGCACTTCCAGCTCCAGCTTGGCAAATACGGTGGAATCCTTGAGCAGCAACGCCAGCTCGGGCGGGATCGAGTATTTCAGGTTGCCGCGTTTCCGCTTGGGGTCGGACAGGTTGTTCCAGCCTAGGAGCTGCACGCGGTCGGTTGATCCGTCCGGGCGCTGGATCGTCACCACGGTCGTCATGAGGGCTTCAATCGACTGCACAAGCCGATCATTGCTTTCGTGCGTTTCTCTTAGGTCAGCAACCGCGATTTCAAAGCGCCTACCTTCCGACGCCAGGTCTGGCCCAAAGGCATGGCGCAACAGCACGTTGAACAAGCGCCGGTCTGCCAGCGTCAACCTGGACGCGCCCTTAACTTCGATCAGCTCGGCAGGTTTCACCATCTCGCCCATGTTCGGGGCGACATCGAGCGTCCGCTTATTATTAGTTTTAGGGCGGGTCGATTCTGACAAAGCGTTTCCGTTAGCTGGCGATTCGCCCAAAGCTAAGATTAAACCCATGTCAGAGGCAAGGTTTTGTGTCTCGATTCAGACTGTGCACAAACCGCCCGATTCCTAAGCGATAACCGCCCCAAAACTAATTGATAACCGCCCCAAAACTAATCCGTCCTCGCCCGATTCCTAAGAGTTTGGCGGATTTCTCTTTTCAGATCAGAGCATTACGCGCCCCGAAGTAAGAAGATTCTAGAAGAAAAAGAAGAAGAACGATCACAGCACAAATGCGGATTTACGTAATTGCATAATTTTCGCCATGTTCGACCTTTGTTCCTTGAGCTGTAGCTGCCAAAACACTACAATGGCTCGTATCTGCTCACACATGGACCGCAAGATATGGACATTTCACCCCTGCTCACCGTGGCTGACTTCTGTCAGGCCGTAGGTATTAGCCGATCCACCTGGCACAAACTCAAGCGCCAAGGCGCAACACCCGCCGTTGTCACCATCGGCGGCATTCAACGCATCCGAAAGGAAGCGGCTGAGGCATGGCTTGCTGAGAACGAAACAAGAGGCAGCACCATCCACTAATAACATCTTGCCCGGTCGAAATGGGAGGAACGGCGGGCGCATCGAGGCTAAGAAACTGGACACGCAATTTACCGCATCAGGTTCTAACGGAACGGCTGAAACGCCCGAGTTACGGAAGCGAGCTATATATATAGCTCGCGCGTTACCTATACCGTATGGTTCCCACCAGAACCCATACGGTAACACAGGCGCGAACAAGGACGGGCAAGGGGCGGCCCCCAGCCCCGCAGCCGCAGCCCGTCCGCTGGGCGCGGTAGTCAGCGAGATCGCCAAGACGATCCAGCCACCAGAAAAACGCACGGACGGTTTGCCGGTCGGGTCTCAGGCCAAATTCATAGAAGCGGCAAAGTGCGCGGCCATTCTCGGTTTCCCGGTCAATACGCTTCTCACGGTTCGCTGGTCGTCGCTTTACCATCACGACAACGCCAATCCTCTCTTTGCACAATCACCCGTCGAGCGAATTGCCTACCTGGTCGAATTGCTGAGAAAATGGGTTGGTGCGCGTTGCGGCGGTGGATTCGTGTATCTTTGGGTGCGCGAAACAACCTCAGAGCTGGGCGAACACTGGCACCTGGCCTTTCATCTACCGCACGGGAAGCGAAAGGCCGTCGCGTCCTACCTCTCCGACCTTCTTGGCGAACCCGTAGACCATACGCCCCGCACCAAGGCGCAGGGGCGAACAGAGGGCGAGTTCGCGTGTAGCGTCTGGGGATCATGGCACTTGGCGAAGGATACACACCCGGAACGATCCGGCTTCTACCTCGCAGCCTATCTCGGAAAGGGCGAACCGTCTGAACGCATGTTTCGTGGCAAGATCGTACCCAACACCCGCAAGCTGGTCAGGGGGCAGGCATTCGGTGGCCGCGAAAGGTCTGGCCGATATGACGCGCCGCAGGGGCAAATCAGAGGAACGACTGCGCTCAAGAAACGGTTCGATATTGCCCGACCGCTCAAACAGGCCATGAAAGCGCGCCAGAGCGGCGATTTAAGCGGCATGAGGGCTTGAGGTGTGTTGGGGGTGTCAAATACGAGAAGGGCGCTCAGCGGCGCTCTCTGCGCCTCTCAG
>DQCL01000343.1:0-249 GCA_003533975.1 Octadecabacter sp.
CATCACCAGCGCAAAGCCGATCATACCGATGGTTGAATCAAACAACTTTCCGTAAAGGCCCAGTTTGCGTTTGAACGTGATCGACAACAGAAACGTCACGATCAAGGCGATCCAGACAGGCAGGAAACGTTTGATAATCTCGCCCAGGATGCCGGCTTTGCCATAAGGCATAAACCAAGACACCACGATGATTGCTGCGAGGAGCAACACGATCAACGAAAAGATCTGCCCATTCAGGCGTTCAAGTTG
>DQCL01000343.1:289-5565 GCA_003533975.1 Octadecabacter sp.
CGCAAAGAAGCCCATGATAAGTTGCAAAATGACGCCCGCCAAAAACACCGCTGCTGCGATGACAAGGGCGGGGATGAGAGTGCTCCCGAAGGAGCCGGTCCAGGAAAGTGGTTCCATTGTTCTGGCTCCTTAAGAAATGCGAATGCGTGGGTTGAGGAAGACGTAGCCGATGTCAGAAATCAGCTGCGTGGTCAGCACCACGATGACGGAGATCACCGAAACGCCAAGCAGCATTTCGATGTCGTTGTTTGAGGCCGCGCGGACGAGTTCCCAACCGAAGCCTTTGTAGTTGAACAAGGTTTCAACAATCACAACACCGTTCAACAGCCACGGCACCTGCAACATGATGACCGTAAACGGTGCGATCAGTGCGTTGCGCAGGGCGTGTTTCATCACGATGTTGGGGAAGCTCACACCTTTCAGGCGGGCGGTGCGCACATATTGCGCAGTCATCACTTCGGTCATGGATGCGCGGGTCATACGGGCGATATAGCCCATGCCATACAGCGCGATCGTTATGACAGGGAGGAAGAAGTTGTTGAAGGTAATGTCATCCATGGCGGATGTGGCCGTCCCCTTAAAGTACTGCATTCCGAACAAGGGGGTCGCGAAAACAGCAATCAGGATGACACCAGATACATATTCAGGTGTCGCCGTGGCGACGATGGATACGGTGGACAGTGATCTATCCGTACGCGACCCTTCACGCATCCCAGCCAGAACGCCAATAATCAGCGCACCAGGAACCATGACAGCCATGACCCAGAACATCAGCTTTCCGGTATTTCCGAGGCGAACCGGCAAAACATTTGCGACATCGTCTTTGGCGACAGTTGAGAAGCCCCAGTTGCCTTGGATGATGCCACAAAAGCGTGGGGTGTCTTCTGTTGGCGCGACGTTGCCTGCGCATTTTGCGCGGGTTTCACCGTCTGAACCGTCAATGACATAGCCGGGCACCACACCCAGCCATTGTCCGTATTTCGTGGGGAGGGACTGTGTGTAGCCGCGGTTGTCGAGATAGCTGACAACAGCCTCATCAGACATGCGGAAGTTGCCTTGTGTTTTGGCGAGAACCTCAAGTTTTGGATAGAGGTTGGTAAGCCAGAAAACGATAAACGTCAGGCAGAGAGCCGTAAGGAGCATGACCCCTAATCGGCGCAGAATAAACAGTCCCATGTCGTACCCCTGTTGGGTTTGCCGCGCAATTTTCGCGCGATCTTTTTAGATCGTTAGCGTCTAGTAGAAAAAGGGCCGCCCCAAGATGGAGCGGCCCGATTGTCGTGTCGCTTAAGCCGCGATGCCGATCTTATAGATCTGCGGCAGGTACGCGATGTGCATATCCCAGCCAACAAAGCCCGGCTTGGCGTGACGGTAGATTTCACGCCAGTATGGCTGGATCGTCACCGCTTCGTCCGTCAGGATCTGTTGGATTTTCACCATGACTTCGCGACGTGCGTCGGCATCCGCCAAGGAGTTCGCTTCGTCCAGAAGCGCATCGAATTCAGCGTTAGCAAATGCGAATTCGTTCCAAGCTTCACCGGAGCGATACGCCAGACCAAGCACCTGCGTGCCGAGTGGACGGTGGTTCCAGTTGGTGGAGGAGAACGGATACTTCGTCCAGTCGTTCCAGAACGTGGAACCCGGGATGATTGTCCGCTTCACGTTGAAGCCTGCATCACGCAACTGGGCTGCAACAGCGTCAGTTGTGTTCTTGCGCCAGTCATCGTCGATGGAAGAGATTTCCATCTCGAAATCAGCCATGCCAGCTTCGGTCAGCAGGGCAAGCGCACCTTCTGGGTCAAGCTCGGTTGCTGGAACGTCAGCCCATTCAGGGTGCATCGGACCAACGTGCTGGTTGCGCGCTGGAAGACCTTGGTTGGCATAGCCAAGCTCAAGACAAACAGCAGGATCAACAGCCATTGCAATCGCCTTGCGGACGCGAACGTCTGCGTAAGGTGTCATGCCGTCAACTTCAGCAGCCTGGTTTGGACGAATAACAATCGTCGCAGCGGATGCGATTGCGGAACGCTCAAAGCCGATGCTTTCGAAAACTTCAACAAAGTCACCAACCGTTTCGTAGGTCATGTCAACTTCGTCTGCGGCTGCGGCTGCTACCCAAGCGGATGGGTCTGTGCCGTAGTCGATGTATTCGATACGATCGAGGTATGCGCCTGCGCCTTCAGCGTAGCCCCACCATTCATGGCCTTCGTTGCGAACCAACACGGATTTCACGCCGACTTCGTGGCTTTCAATTGTGTATGGGCCTGTGCCAACAGGCGTGTTCACCGGGTTATCGCGGTCGATTGAGCCGTGATAGATCGCAGCTGGGTAATCGGCCATGCCTGCAATCAACGTGATGTCGGATGCTGGCAAATTCAGCTTAATAGTGTGGCTGTCGACGACTTCAATTGCGCCTTCGATGGCTTTGTTGGTGTCGGCGTCTACGATGACGGACATGCGGCCCGCCATTGAGTTACCTTCAGCGTCTTTGTCACACCAGTCGTTGATCACGCGTGCGACATCTTCAGCTGTAAAGTCGTCACCGTTGTTCCACTTGACACCCTGACGCACGTTCAATGTGTACTCAGTCGCGTCGTCATTCACGTCCCAGCTGGTGAGGAGGGCAGGTGTAAACGTACCATCGGAATTGTACTCGATGAGATACTCAAGCCAGCCAGCATAAACGAATGCCATCTGGGTCCAGTCTGTAGCACGGATGTCTTTGAGAGCGCGGACTTCCATTTGCATGCGCATCGTGCCGCCTTGTTGGGCGTGGCCCGCGGCGGCAGCTGGCTGCTGAAGACCTAGAAGGCCATAAGCTGCGGCAGATGTAACACCGAGCGCAGTCGTGCGCGTCAAAAACTCGCGGCGGCTGAGCTTGCCTGCCTTCTCGTCTTTGACGTAGGCATCGACAGCGGAATGCATCGGTGCGCTAATGGTTGTATGTTTGGTCATTCGTGTTCTCCCTGATGACACGTTTTTGTTTTTAACGGGTTTTTGGAACGGGCCTTCAACGTCATTTCACGCTGCTTGCGCCACATCCCCCCTTTAGAAGCTGTATTGGGCAGGGTTTTTGACCCGCCGTCAACGGCTACAATCGGCACTTTTGATCACATTTACGACGTTTGCATGGTCGCAAATGGACCGCAAGGTGAAAGCGAGAAATGCTGCAATGCAGCGTGAAGTGCAGGAGAATGAACCGTTTAAGCCTGAGCAAGCGGGCCCTTTTTACGGAACTGGGACGGTGTCAGACCCGTTTGAGAGTGAAACGCCCGCGTGAAATACGCCGCCGACCCAAAACCGAGGTCACCCGCAATTTGGCGGACGGGGGATTTAGTGTCACGAAGAAGCATTCGTGCTTCAAACAGGATTCGGTCGTTCAGTAACGATAGCGCAGATTTGCCGCTGGTTTGCTTACAGCTGCGTGCCAAATGGGTCGGGGTGACCCCAAGCTTGGCTGCATAATCAGCCACACCATTATGTTCATGAAAGTCGCGTTCGATCAGGTCGGTGTAGGCCGCAACAAGCCGCGCTGCTGCAGTGTCTTTGCGCGTGTCTTTGCTGTCTTCAGAACGGATTTCCAACTGGCGTTCAAAATAGATCGCCAAGAGGCCAAGGTTGTAATGTGCTGCCCGCTGGCCACCTGTCTGGTCTGACTTCAGTTCACGCTCTAACGCGTCGAGATGCACGGCGAGCTCTTTTTGCGCAACAACGTCACGCAAACGAAGGTGGGCCGGCTCAAGGGGCCATTCATCTGCCATGGCTAACGGAATTGTCAGCATTTGACCAAACACTGTCGGGCCAACCTCAAATCCGTACATGGTTCCGGCGGGAATATAGATCAGGTTATTGGCGCCAAAACCGCTGGTCAAACCGGCAATTGTGATCCGCCCTTGGCCACGCGCCACGAAGATCAGCCGCGGCGATGCATGGCTGCGCATCGCTTCTGTACGCCAACGCCCTTGGCCGGCATTCTGTGCAATTGCAGTCAAAGCGAGGCGGTTTTGCGGGTCGGTCATCATCAGCGGGCAATCCTAGGATATGTTCGAATAGGACAATTTTCACCGCTAAGCCCCTGCAAATCAACAGTGTTTATGTGGAAAATGTGTTATCGCCCATATCTGGTAGGGGCACGATCTGCCACCGCTTCATACGGGACCGCAACCAAGTGCGTTGGCGTTTGGCATATTGGCGTGTGGCCACGATTATCGCCTCTCGCGCCGAATCGGGCGCGATTTCCCCGTTCAACAATTGGATCATTTCGCGTGCCCCGATTGCTTTTGAAGACGGCGCCGCGTCATCCCAGATGGGCAGCATTTCCTCGGCCTCGTGCAGCGCTCCCGCGTCCATCATCATATCAAACCGCTGCGCAATGCGGGCGTTGAGCCAATCAACATCCGGCATCAAGGCAAGCGCTGTGCAATCTTCAAGCGAGACCAGCGGCGCGGGTGTGTCTGCCTGCCAGTCACGAATGCTGCGACCCGTGGCGATCTGCACTTCAAAGGCGCGCTGCACGCGAGCGCGGTTTCGCAAATCAAGCCCAGCGGCGGTTTCAGTGTCCAGCGCAGCAATGAGGTCCGGCAGGGTGATGGTGTCCGCTTCGGCCCGTACAGCCGCTGGCGTTGGCGGAATTTCCGCAAGCCCTTCGGTCAGCGCACTAAAGTAAAGCCCGGTTCCCCCGACGATGATCGGGCGTGCGCCTTTCAGAAGCGGCGCGACATCGCGCAACCAGTCGCCGACAGAATAGGGCGCATCATAGGGAAGGTGGCTATAAAGGTGGTGTGGCGCACGCGCCAAGTCTTCAGCTGGTGGTTGTGCTGTTAAGATCGGCCACCCCTGATAAACCTGCAACGCATCGCCGTTGATGATCACACCGCCTTGGGCCTCTGCAATTTGCAAGGCCAATCCCGACTTTCCAGACGCAGTTGGCCCGTAAATCAAGACAGGCTTTTCGGCGTCAATTTTGCTGAGTTCAATCATGCGATGTCCCATTGCGTCCTCCCTCCTTTTGCGACATTTTACGGCGAACTGAAAGCAGCACCGGAGCGCCCATGTCTGAGACAGAAAAAACCGCCTATAAACGGGTCATGCTAAAGATTTCCGGTGAGGCGTTAATGGGGGACCAGGGCTTTGGCCTGCACCCGCCAACCGTCGAACGGATCGCACGTGAAGTACAAAGCGTTCAGGAGATGGGCGTTGAGATTTGCATGGTCATCGGCGGCGGCAATATCTTCCGCGGGCTTCAGGGCTCTGCGCAGGGGATGGAACGCACAACG
>DQCL01000259.1 GCA_003533975.1 Octadecabacter sp.
CGTGATCATGTTCTTCACGTAGTCAGCGTGACCAGGGCAGTCGACGTGAGCATAGTGACGGTTCTCCGTCTCGTACTCGACGTGCGCGATGGCGATGGTGATGCCGCGCTCACGCTCCTCGGGCGCGTTGTCGATCGTGTCGAAGGCGCGGTAGGCCGCCTCGCCCTTGAGGGCCAGGTACTTGGTGATGGCCGCCGTCAGGCTGGTCTTGCCATGGTCGATGTGACCGATGGTGCCGATGTTGACGTGCGGCTTATTACGTTCAAACTTTTCCTTAGCCATGATCGAGGCACCTTGTCATTCGGGGGCTGTTATTAGCCCTGTTCAACATCGCGGGCGATGTATTGTGGAATGGCGCAAAGATCAAGAGGAATTAAGGCAAGCCGATTGTGCCGGGTGGATTGTTGCTTGCAAGTAATTCGGCGGGAGGTTCCTGATCTGGCGCAACGAGTTCGGGGTTCTCTTCGAGAACATTCCCAGCACGGATCGTTTCATCTGCTTCTAATACTTCAGGCGTGCCACCGAACCAGTCCGCGTTTTCGCGCATCGTGCGTTCGATTGCGCGCGCTGCGTTGAAGGACAGGCCTTCCATTTGTTCATCCGCTGAACGGGTGAAGCCCGAGCCAAGAAACGGAACCGTGCAGCAAGGTTCAAATACGGTGATCTGGATTGCTTCGTCGTTGAGCTTTGTCTGGGTCGAATCCTCAAAGAAGTTCACGCTGAAGATCAGGATGGATTTCGGAGAATAGACCAGCGGCACACCGGGGTAAGCCAATACGTAGGCTTCAACCGCAACACCGACATGGTAGTATTTGTCGCCAAAGAAACGCGCCTCACCAAGGCGATCAGCCACGGCGGTGGTCATCGCCGCTTGCCATTCGTCATTCGTCACCGTGCGTGAGAACGGGCCTTGGACGGGTTCGTTTACGACGGCAATGTTGTGGCCAAGGCGAAACGCGCCGATTGCATCGGGCGTTTCGGCCAGATCATCGCGGGCACCGCCACAAGCCGTCAGCAGTGCCAAGCCCATCAAAGCCACAAGAATTCGCATGTCGTCGTCCCTCTTTTGGTCCCCAAGTCTAGCGCAGCGGATGCAGGGCTGCAATCGGTCGATCTTCGGGGCGGTTTGTTCGGCAGAACAGTGTCGTCACGGGCGATAAACTTAGGTGAACGTATTATCCCGAGGGAAACCGCGTGGCGCCATGCGCCCAGCGCCTGCACGTTTCGCAGTCCATTCACCGAGTTCCATTTCCGTGCGGGTACGCCCCGCAGGGTCAAGCCAACTGAGGCCTTCCTGAAGGGTGAATGTCGTTGCGTCTGACAGGCCGCCATCTTTGTATTTCTGCAATCGGACACCCTTGCCGCGGCCCATTTCGGGAAGTTCATCAAGCGGGAACAGCAGCACTTTACGGTTCTCGCCGACGCAGGCGACATGATCGCCCACGACGTCAGAGCAAACCTTCGCACGCACGTCACCTTTGACGTTGAGCACCTGTTTACCCGCACGCGTTTGCGCGATGACATCGTCTTCGGGCACGACGAAACCGTCCCCCGCAGAAGATGCGAGAAGAAGTTTATTCCCCGGCTTATGGATAAACAGCGCGACGATTTCAGCTTCATTCGGGAGGTCCACCATCAAGCGCAGGGGTTCGCCCATGCCGCGCCCGCCCGGAAGGGTCGATGCGCCGACTGTGTAAAAGCGCCCGTTGCTGCCGAAGACCAATAGACGGTCGGTCGTTTGGGCGTGGAATATGAACCGCCCTTCGTCCCCGTCTTTGAATTTCAGCTCACGCGTGAGGTCGATATGGCCCGTCATCGCACGGATCCAACCCATTTTGGAGCAGACCACGGTGACAGGTTCTTTGTCGATCATCGCCTCAAGCGGCACGTCTTCGATAACGCCGGCCTCGGCAAACGTGGTGCGCCGCGCGCCGCCTTCATAGGATGCGCCGAATTGCTTGCGGGTTTCGCGCAGTTGTTCAGCGATGGTTTTCCATTGCAGATCATCGCTGTCGAGCAGGTCTTCGAGACCAGCGCGTTCAAGCATCAAAGCGTCGCGTTCTTTGACGAGTTCGATTTCTTCCAACCGGCGCAAGGAGCGCAGGCGCATGTTCAAAATCGCCTCTGCCTGCGTCTCGGTCAGGCCCATTTCGCCACCGGCAACGGGGGACACATAGTCAGCCTCATCCATCGCGCGAACGTGGGTTTTACCCCAGTCTTCGGCCATCAAAGCGGTCTTTGGGCTATCGTCGTAGCGGATAATGTCGATCACGCGATCTAGGTTCAGGAAGGCGATGATAAAGCCTTCGAGGACCTCAAGACGGTGGTCGATCTTTTCCATGCGATGTTGAGAACGGCGGACCAACACATCGCGGCGGTGATCAAGGAAGGCATGCAGCACTTCTTTGAGGCTACAAACCTTTGGCGTCAGCCCGTCGATCAGCACGTTCATGTTAAGGCTGAAGCGCGTCTCTAGATCGGTATTGCGGTAGAGCATCCCCATGAGGATTTCGACATCGACGTTCTTGGATTTCGGTTCCAGCACGATGCGGATGTCATCAGCGGATTCATCGCGCACGTCTGCGAGAATCGGGACCTTTTTAGCCTCAATCACTTCGGCGAGTTTTTCGATCAGGCGGGATTTTGGCACCTGATAGGGAATTTCGGTGATAACGACCTGCCACTGGCCACGGCCAAGGTCTTCGACCTCGTACTTACACCGCAGGCGGAAGCCACCTTTACCGGTGCGATAGGCCTCTGCGATGTTTTCCTTTGGCTCAACGATCACACCGCCTGTCGGAAAGTCGGGACCGGGGATGTATTCCAGCAGGGTTTCATCACGGGCGTTGGGTGCTTTGATCAGGTGCAAGCACGCGCCGATGAGTTCCTCGAGGTTATGAGGCGGAATGTTGGTCGCCATGCCCACCGCAATGCCGCTAGAGCCATTGGCAAGCAGGTTCGGGAAGGCCGCAGGAAGAACAACAGGTTCCTCTAGGGTGCCGTCATAGTTTTCACGGTAATCAACTGCGTTCTCGTTCAGGCCCTCAAGCAGGGCCTCGGCCGCGGCGGTCATCCGTGCTTCTGTGTAACGGGCAGCCGCGGGGTTATCACCGTCGATGTTGCCAAAGTTGCCTTGGCCATCCACCAGCGGGTAGCGCACGTTGAAATCCTGCGCCNNCGCCAGACGCGCCATCGCGTCATAAATCGCGGCATCACCGTGGGGGTGGTAGTTCCCCATAACGTCACCAGAGATTTTCGCGGATTTACGGAAGCCACCCTTAGACGCCAACTTCAACTCGCGCATCGCATAGAGGATTCGACGGTGAACAGGCTTTAACCCGTCACGGGCGTCCGGCAGGGCGCGGTGCATAATTGTCGACAGCGCATACGTCAGGTAGCGATCCCCGAGCGCGCGGCGCAGGGGTTCGGTCGGGTTCATCTTGGGGTCGAGCGTTTCATCCGTCATAGATCGTGTGTAGCGGGGGCGGAATCGCTCGACAACGGGGAAATCAGATGCATCTGCGTAAAATTTCCCCGCAACTTACGCTGGAAACCCCCTCCCTTAATCAACACGGATTTGCTAACGTGTTCTTAGTGATTGAGTAAAAACAGAATCTCTGGGGGATTCTCATAATGAAAAGCTATGTTTGGCTGACCTTCGCCTTTATGGGGTGGGGCTATTACGAAATATCAGGTGGCGCGGATTTTGTTCCGGTTGAGCGGGTGACCGCAGCGGTTGAGGCTGAGGCTGAGGCGCCTGAAATCGTTGCCCGCGCTGATACGGCGACACTTCTTTCGGTGTCTTCGTCCAATATTATCGCACGGCCAACAACACCGGATGCTGAAGTCGAGAACGCCGTTGCTGATGCAGTCGCGCTTGATGCTGTTGAGGTCGTTGAGGTCATTGCGCCAATGGTGGAGCCCGTGGTTGATATTCGTCGGGTCGGTGGGGCACGTGTGAATATGCGCATGGGTCCGGGGACTGATTTCGATGTAATCACTACGTTGGACAGCGGCACGGAGCTGGAAATCCTTTCAGTCAATGCGGATGGCTGGGCGAATGTCAGCACTGTCGATCGCGGCCTAGAAGGTTGGATGGCTGAGCGCCTGCTGAGAGACGCCGACCTTTAATATAGCCTTGCTGCCCCGCGACATGCGGGGCATGAAGCGCGCATGAAAAAATCAGTTCTTATCACCGGCTGTTCGTCCGGTATCGGCTATGACGCAGCGCACGGTATGCGTGCTGCGGGGTGGCGTGTGTTTGCATCTTGTCGGCAAGCGGCTGACTGTGAACGCTTGGTCGCTGAAGGGTTCGAAAGCCCCCTGCTGGATTACAATGATACAAAGACCTTAGAGACCGGTCTTGCCGAAGTGTTGGCGGCCACTGGCGGCACGTTGGACGCCCTGTTCAACAATGGCGGTTTTGCCACGCTGGGCGCGGCGGAAGACCTGCCGCGTGAGGCGTTGCGGGCGAATTTCGAAACCAATGTGTTTGGCGTCCATGATCTGAACACACGGGTCATTCCGGTGATGCGAGAGCAAGGACATGGGCGAATCGTCAACCATTCTTCCGTGCTGGGGCTTGTCGCGATGCGCTGGCGGTCCGCCTATAACACGACGAAATTCGCGCTTGAGGGTTTGACCGATACTCTGCGACTTGAGATGGCAGACACGAACATCAAGATCATCACGATGAATACCGGCCCAGTGACATCAAATATTCGCGAAAAGTCGATCCCGCACTTCGAACGGTGGATTGATTGGGAAAACTCGCCCCGTCGTGCGCAATATGAAGAGACATTACGCAAACGGCTTTATGAAGATTCCGGGCCGGATAAGTTTGAATTGCCAGCGTCTGCCGTGACCGCGAAGTTGCTCAAGGCGTTGACAGTCGCAAACCCGAAGCCGCGGTATTACGTCACAACCCCGACCTATTTGATGGGGTTTTTACGCAGAATTCTGACGACAAGGGCCTTGGATCGCTTGTTGGGCAAGGCCTGAGCCTTTTAATTTGCGCAGTGGGTGTTAGCTGTCATTCGAACCATTAAGGACACGACATCATGGACAAAGACCCATTCTTCTATGTCATCATTGCTGCCTGCCTCGTTGTGGCCGCCATTCTCGCATGGGGGTTGTCGACGTTTCAGGCCGGAGGGGACGGAAAGCGTTCTAACAAGATCATGCAACTGCGGATCGCGGCGCAATTTGTGGCTGTGGTGCTGATTGTGGCCTTTGCCTATTTCAAGACCCAAGGGGGCAACTAAATGGTGGTCCTGAACAAGATTTACACGCGCACTGGTGATGCTGGCGAAACGGCGCTGGGCAACGGCACGCGTGTGGCAAAGCATTCCCAACGGGTGAATGCCTATGGCACAGTTGATGAAACCAATGCCACGGTTGGCCTTGCGCGTTTGCACGCGACGGGTGGGTTGGATGCGCAACTGGCGATGATCCAGAACGATCTCTTTGATCTTGGCGCGGACCTTTGTCGCCCCGACATGGAGAAAGACGCAGATGCAGAATATCCGCCATTACGGGTTACGGATGCGCAGGTCACGCGGCTGGAAAACGAGATCGACGCGATGAATGATGTGCTGTCACCGCTGCGTAGTTTCATTCTTCCTGGTGGGTCTGCACTGGCGGCGCATTTGCACCTGTGCCGAACAGTTTCCCGGCGCGCTGAACGCCTATCTGTTGAGCTGGCAAGCGTAGAATCAGTGAACCCTGCGGGAATCAAATACCTGAATCGCCTGTCTGACTGGTTCTTTAATGCTTCGCGCATCGCCAATAATGACGGCAAGGACGACGTTTTGTGGGTTCCAGGTGCCAACCGGTAAGCAGTGATAGCGCCAACATCATTGGCACGGTGAAATTTTTTGAGCATTTTTCAAAAACGCGACGTTAGGAAGCCTTCTGATGTCGATTAAGGCCTGTTTTCCACGCACTTGCTGCGGTATTCGGGACTGGAAATTCAAGCAGGTGCATTTCGCGCCAAACTAGGGAGAAACGCCGATGAAGGTCCTCGTACCCGTCAAACGCGTGATCGATTATAACGTGAAAGTTCGTGTTAAAGCGGACGGAAGCGGTGTTGATCTTGCGAACGTCAAAATGTCCATGAACCCGTTTGATGAGATTGCTGTCGAAGAAGCGATCCGTCTTAAGGAAGCTGGCAAAGCGGAAGAAGTTATTGCCGTATCCATCGGCGTAAAGCAGTCCCAAGAAACGCTGCGCACCGCGCTGGCGATGGGCGCTGACCGCGCGATTTTGGTTGTGGCAACCGATGACGTTCACAACGACATTGAGCCACTGGCCGTTGCGAAGATCCTTAAGGGCATCATCGACGAAGAACAGCCAGGTCTGGTTCTTGCGGGTAAGCAAGCGATCGACAACGACATGAACGCGACAGGCCAGATGTTGGCTGCGCTGACAGGTTGGGCGCAGGGCACATTCGCATCCGAGTTGGATGTTGACGGTGACAGCGCGACCGTCACACGTGAAGTCGACGGCGGCTTGCAGACCATCAAG
>DQCL01000302.1:0-8225 GCA_003533975.1 Octadecabacter sp.
GGGAATACTCACAGAGCTGTTGAAGGACTCCGCTTCTGTCTTACTTCCGACGACACGTTCAAACCTAAAAAAGACTCTATTACACCTCAAAGTGGCAGAGATTCTTGAGGGATATCGCAACCAACCCGCGGCTAATATAGACGCGCTTCTTGATGCTTGCGAAGCGATTCAAGCCTATGTTCTTGCCAATCTCGATACCATTGAAGAGGTTGAGGTAAACCCGCTTATCGTCACACCGACGCGCGCTGTCGCCGTTGATGCCCTCATAAGGAAACGCAATGACTAATCCGATTAAAACAAAACGCGAAGGCGCTATTCTTGAGGTTACGCTTGATCGCCCTAAGGCGAACGCGATTGACCTAAAAACCAGCCGGATAATGGGTGAAATTTTCGCAGATTTTCGCGATGATCCAGAACTGCGCGTCGCGATTTTAACTGGCGCTGGCGAGAAGTTCTTTTGCCCCGGTTGGGATCTGAAGGCCGCCGCTGATGGCGACGCGGTTGATGGTGATTATGGCGTCGGTGGTTTTGGTGGCCTGCAAGAACTGCGCGGCATGAACAAGCCCGTCATCGCAGCCGTAAACGGCATTTGTTGCGGTGGTGGGCTGGAATTGGCCCTGTCCGCTGACATCATCCTTGCGGCCGATCACGCGACCTTTGCATTGCCCGAAATCCGGTCTGGCACCATTGCAGATGCGGCTTCGATAAAGCTCCCCAAGCGCATTCCCTATCATATCGCGATGGAACTTTTGCTCACAGGACGCTGGTTTGACACTGGTGAAGCGCTGAACTGGGGCCTCATCAACCATGTTCATCCCGCAGGTGACTTGATGGAGCAAGCATGGGACATGGCGCGCCTATTGGCGTCTGGCCCGCCGCTTGTTTACGCAGCGATCAAAGAAGTCGTGCGTGACGCTGAGGATTCCAAGTTCCAAGACGCGATGAATCGCATCACAAAACGACAGTTGGAGTCTATAGATAGGCTCTATTCCAGCGAAGATCAGCTTGAAGGCGCAAAAGCATTTGCCGAAAAACGCGATCCTGTTTGGAAAGGCCGCTAGGCCAAAACCGCCACGATCCGACGTAGTGCAAAGCCGTATCCGTCCGTGCCGAAGCCCGCAATGACACCTTCAGCGCGACCGGACACGTATGAATGATGCCGGAAGCGTTCACGCTTGTGGATATTCGAAATGTGGACTTCCATGACCGGCCCTTCAAACGCGTTCAGCGCGTCTAGAATCGAAACCGACGTATGGCTCAGTGCTCCGGGGTTGATGATGATTCCCACAGCATCGCCGCGCGCCTCTTGGATCCAATCCACCAAGATACCTTCATGGTTCGACTGGCGCGCTTGCACGTCCACCCCAAGCTCAGCGCCTAGCGCCGTGCATGTTGCCACGACATCGTCGAGCGTCTCTGAACCATAGATTTCAGGCTGACGTTGCCCCAAAAGATTCAAGTTTGGGCCATTAAGAAGAAGAATTTTTTTCATGCGCAGACCATCCGCTATGGGGGTCATTATAGCAAGCCCTCAGGCCTTCCAAAACTGGACAAGCCGCGCAATGTCGTAGCGATGCGACAGGTCGGCATTGTTGCTGTAGATACCCACATCCCCATAGGCGAGGTCATGTGTTTTAGTCTCTAACCCAGCAAAAAGCGCATATGTGCTTTCTGGGTCCGGTTCATCTGTCACGAAATCAACCTAACACACCTTGCACCACGGCGCAGTCTACGCCACGAAAGGGCATGACAAAAACACTTCTCTCTTTCGGTCACGGGTACTCAGCGCAGGCATTGTCCGCGCTCATGCCCGATGACTGGCGTATCATCGGCACCACCCGCAACGAGGACAAAGCCGCCGCATTGATGAGTGAAGGCATTGAACCGCGTATTTGGCCCGGCGCCGACCTCACGCCTGCTCTTAACGCGGCAACCCACCTGCTCATTTCCGCTGGCCCCACCGAACAAGGCGATCCCGTTCTGAACGAGCTTCGCAGAGAAATCGAAGCACGGCGCAATCAGTTCGAATGGGTCGGATACTTATCGACCACAGGTGTTTACGGTGATCAAAATGGCGGTTGGGTTGATGAAACAACCCCCCTCACTCCGTCGACCAAACGCGGGCAAATGCGCGTGGAGGCCGAAGCCGCTTGGCAGGCTCTAGGCCTCCCGCTGCATATCTTTCGCCTCGCTGGTATTTACGGCCCGGGTCGCGGACCATTTGCCAAGGTGCGCAACGGAACCGCGCGCCGCATCATCAAACAGGGGCAGGTCTTCAGCCGGATTCATGTTGAGGACATCGCCCAGACGCTTGCAGCATCTATCGCCCAGCCCAACGCCGGTGCGATCTACAACCTGTGCGATGACGACCCTGCTCCGCCCGAAGATGTGATTGCGCACGCTGCGGAACTTCTGGGCATGCCAATCCCGCCNNCCGAGCTCGGCATTTCCCTGAAATATCCCGACTACCGTGTTGGCCTTGCAGCGCTACTTGCCGCAGATAAACGGGCGCCGTTACGCGGCTAGGCGTCATCAAAAAGCGGTTGCCGAAATTGGCACTCAGGCGCGCTTGCCAATCACATCAACCCCCAGCACATCCAACACTTTCGCCTCGATGTGCTCTGCGTTCATGCCCGCGACTTCATACATTTCACGCGGCCCGGCCTGGTCAATAAAGATGTCCGGCAACACCATCGAACGGAATTTCAGACCATGATCGAACACACCCTCATCCGCCAATAGCTGCGCCACATGTGAGCCAAACCCACCAACAGCACCCTCTTCAACGGTGATCAGTGCTTCGTGGTCCGCCGCAAGCCCAAGGATCATGTCGCGATCCAGCGGTTTAGCGAAACGTGCATCCGCCACCGTCGGCTTGATGCCTTTAGCGGCCAACGCTTCGCACGCTTTCTCAACCTCTTGAAGGCGCGTACCAAACGATAAAATCGCGACGCGTGCGCCCTCACGGATCATCCGCCCTTTCCCGATCTCAAGCGGCACCGCATCATCAGGAATCTCAACGCCAACACCTTCGCCACGTGGGAAACGGAACGCGATAGGACCATCATCATGCGCCACCGCCGTTGCGACCATGCGCACCAATTCAGCTTCATCCGCCGCGGCCATCACAACAAACCCCGGAAGGTTGGCAAGGAACGCCACATCAAACGACCCTGCATGCGTCGCGCCATCCGCGCCAACCAGCCCAGCGCGATCAATCGCAAAACGCACAGGCAGGCGCTGGATCGCAACATCATGCACGATCTGGTCGTAGCCCCGTTGCAAGAAGGTAGAGTACAGGGTGCAAAACGGTTTCATCCCGCCGGCCGCAAGACCCGCACAAAACGTCACCGCGTGCTGTTCGGCAATGCCAACATCAAAACAGCGACTCGTAAAACGGCTCATGAATCGGTCAAGCCCCGTGCCGTCCGGCATCGCAGCCGTCACCGCAACAATCTTGTCGTCTTTGGTCGCTTCCTTAATCAGGCTGTCCGCAAAAACGGATGTGTAAGACGGCGCATTGCTCGGCGTCTTTTTCTGCTCACCGGTAATCACATCAAACTTCGCAGTTGCGTGCCCGCGGTCTGCACGATGTTCAGCGTAACCCTTACCCTTTTTCGTGATCGCATGAATCAGGATCGGCCCCGTCGCACGTGTTTTCACAGTCCGAAGAACCGATAAAAGCTGTTCCATATCGTGACCATCAATCGGCCCGACATAAGAAAACCCAAGTTCTTCAAACAGCGTCCCGCCCACGGTCATGCCCTTAAGCATTTCCTTGGCACGACGTGCACCTTCTTGGAATGGTTCAGGCAGGAACGAAACGGCGCCCTTGGCCGCAGCCTTGAATTCTTGAAACGGATTGCCCGCATAAAGCCGCGACAAATACGAAGACATCGCACCAACCGGTGGCGCAATCGACATCTCGTTGTCGTTCAAAATCACGATCAGGCGTTTGTTCAGGTGCCCCGCGTTGTTCATCGCTTCATACGCCATGCCCGCAGACATTGATCCATCGCCAATCACTGCAATCGCATCACCACCTTCGCCTCCAAGGTCACGCGCAACGGCGAAACCCAAGGCGGCAGATATAGACGTACTGGAATGCGCCGCGCCAAAACAATCATACGGGGACTCAGATCGTTTGGTGAAACCGGACAGCCCGTCTTTCTGGCGCAACGTTCGGATACGGTCGCGACGACCGGTCAGGATTTTATGCGGATAACACTGGTGCGAAACATCCCAAATGATCTTGTCCTTGGGCGCATCAAACACCGCGTGCAGCGCGACCGTAAGCTCAACCACACCAAGACCAGCACCCAAATGTCCGCCTGTTTCAGACACAGCCGAAATCGTCTCAGCCCGCAACTCAGACGCAAGCGTGCTTAGTTGCGTATCGCTCAGCCCATTCAGGTCGCTTGGTAGATCGATTTGATCCAACAGGGGTGTCTTGGGTCTCTCGGCCATAACTGGCGTCTCCTTAGTGCGTCCGGTTCACTACAAACCGCGCCGCCTCTTTCAGCGTTTCCGCGTCGTCACCATATTTACTTAACGCATCACAAGCTGATTCCACCAACTCATCTGCGCGGCGTTTCGCCCCATCCAGCCCCAAAAGGGAAACAAACGTGGCTTTGCCAGCGTCTTCGTCCTTGCCCACAGCCTTACCAACCGTGGCTTCGTCGCCCTCGATATCCAGTATGTCATCTGCAATTTGAAATGCTTGACCAAGGGCACGACCATAATCGCGCATCGGCCTGTCATCGGCCCCGACCATCATCGGCCCAGCACCCGCCGCCCATTCAATCAAGGCGCCTGTCTTACCAGACTGCAACCGTTCAATCTGCTGCAACCCAAACGGTTCTTTCGCGGTCTCTGCTGCGATATCCAACGCCTGTCCGCCAACCATTCCGTTCAGGCCTGCGCTATCTGCCAAACTCGCGATCAGGGAAACTTTGTTGTCTGCCTCAATCTGCGCATGGGTAATCATCTGAAACGCCAAGGCCTGCAACGCATCCCCCGCCAACACAGCCGTTGCCTCATCCCACTTGCGATGAACCGTTGGTTGCCCGCGCCGTAAGTCATCATCGTCCATGCACGGCAGGTCATCATGAACCAACGAATAAGCATGAATACATTCAATCGCTGCAGCCACTGGCTTTGCACGTTCTTCGTTCACGCCATGCAGCGCGGCACCCTGCAACACCAAAAATCCGCGCAAAGTCTTCCCCCCGCGCACCGCATGCAACATCGCGTCTGCGATTGGCGTATCCGCAAACTGCGCCTTCATGCGCACACCCGTTTCGATCTCTGCAAACGCGACATCGCCAGCCCGCGCCAATGCCGCCTTAAACTCAGCCATCCAAAGGTGCCGTACCTGTTGGTTTCCCTTCGCCATCCAGTGTCAGCTTGGCGACTTTTTCTTCAGCGTCCTTCAGCTTGCCTTCGCACAGCGTTTTCAACAACGCGCCGCGTTCATACAATGCAATCGACTCGTCCAACGGAACTTCGCCCCGCTCCAGCTTACCGACGACCTGCTCTAATTCGCGCAGCGCATCTTCAAAGCTCATGTCTTGTACATCTGCACTCATCGCGCCCGTTCCTTTAATACATCTACGTGTGCGCGTGCCGAACGGCCCAGCGCCTCAAGATCATAACCACCCTCAAGCGCGGATACCACACGACCCTGGCAATGCTTATCCGCCAAATCGCAAATTTTGCGTGTAACCCACGCGAAATCTTCTTCATGCAACTCCATACCCGCTAATGGATCATCAGCATGTGCATCAAATCCAGCCGAAATCAGCAGAAGTTCAGGCTCAAACGCATCCACGACCGGAAAAATATCTGCGTCCCACGCGGCCCTAAACGCCGAAGAACCGCACCCATCAGGCAACGGCACATTCACGACATTGCCGACACCGGTTTCATGCGCGGCCCCCGTTCCGGGATACAACGGCATCTGGTGAGACGAGCAAAACAATATCCGCGCATCTTCTTCGACCAAATCCTGTGTGCCATTGCCGTGATGCACATCAAAATCCAAAATCGCGACACGCTTTAACCCGTGAAAGTCCAAGGCATGTTTGGCTGCAACTGCAACAGACCCGAAAAAGCAAAACCCCATCGCTGTCTCGCGTTCCGCATGGTGTCCCGGTGGGCGCACGGCGGCAAATGCATTGCCAACCTCACCTGACATCACCAGATCAACCGCCTTAACGACACCCCCAGCCGCACGATACGCAGCTTCCAACGTGCCGACAGACATATGCGTATCCGCATCCAGCGATCGCCATCCCTCTGATGGCGCCGCGGACTTAATCGTATCAATGTGGCCCTTGGGGTGCGCGCGCAACAAATCATCATCTGCCGCCATTGGCGCAGCAACCTGCACCAAATCCAATCCGTCCATCGCGCCCAACACTGCGTCCAGCCGTGCCACCTGCTCTGGATGGCCTTGTGGCGTCACATGGTCGTAACACGCCTTATGCGTAATCAATGCAGTCGCCATACTATTCGCTCCGCTCCTTAATCAGGTGCGAGCATATATCCCGCTCCACGCACCGTCTGCAAATAGCGTGGCTGTTTGGGGTCTGCTTCCAGCTTGCGACGCAACCGTGTGATCTGAACGTCCACCGCGCGTTCTTGCGCTTGACCGCCAGACCGCCCCAGCTTGTCGACCAGCTCTTCACGGCTAATCGGCTCTCCGGTGGTAGCAGCAAAAATTTTCATAAGCTGGACTTCAGTCGCCGTCAGGCGCACCAAATCCTCGCCGCGCCACATTTCACCGCGTTCCATTTCATAACGAAGCGGCCCCAAATGCAGAACTTTCGGCAAAACGGTTTCCGCTTCACTGGGCGGCACACGCCGCAAAATCGAATTGATCCGCAACAACAGTTCTTTGGGTTCAAACGGCTTGGCCAGATAGTCATCCGCCCCTGCCTCAAGCCCTGCAATACGATCGCCGGTCTCGGCCTTCGCTGTCAGCAGTAAAATCGGCGTTTCGCGATCCTTGCGTAGATCCGCACACAGCGTCACGCCATCTTCGCCGGGCATCATCACATCAAGCACGATCATATCGAAATCGAGCCCCGATAGAATCCGTCGCGCATGTGCTGCATCCCGCGCCGAGGTCACAAGGAATCCGCTGCGCACAAGGAACTTTTGTAGCAACACGCGAATGCGCTCGTCATCATCTACGATCAGTAGATGTGGCTGGTCACTGTGCATCGCGGTTATCCCTTTAACTCTTTGAGCGCATCATACCGTTTACGCATTTCACCATCCATCATTGCTTCCAGCACCTGCCGGAACCCTGTCACCGCTTCCGGCCCCGCGGCACGATACGCCGTTCTCATCCGGTCCCGCTGCGCATCTGACAACCGGCGCTCTAGATCCTCGCCAGCCTCCGTCAGATACAAGTGCCGTTCCCGCTTGTCGCGCCTACCGACTTCATTGCGCACCAAACCATCCTCAACCAATGCACGCAACACACGGTTAAGCGACTGCTTTGTAACGCCAAGTATCGCAAGAAGGTTGTTAACGGTCGTTCCTGGGCTGCGATGAATAAAATGCACAGCACGGTGGTGTGCCCGCCCATACGCCATACCTGCAAGAATACGATCAGGATCCGCAGTGAAACCACGATACGCGAAAAACATCGCCTCAATCCCCTTGCGCAGTTGCTCATCCGTTAGGAACAACAATGCGTTACCGCTGTCTCTGCCGCTGCCTTCCATTGTTCGCTCCTTCACATTTCGCCTAATAATACGTCAGCTTTGTTGACATTCCAAGCAGTGATAGGTATCGAATCGTAGGTTATGCGCAACAAAATGTCCACTTCGGACCTATTTGCGTAATATTTGCAAAACTAGAGGAGGCTTACACATGACTGGTTCATACGACGATCGCGACGGAAAAATCTGGATGGACGGCAAGCTTGTCGAATGGCGCGACGCAAACGTGCACATTCTCACCCATGCCTTGCACTACGCTTCTTCAGTCTTTGAGGGCGAACGCTGCTACGATGGGAAAATCTTCAAGTCGCGCGAACATTCTGAGCGCTTGATCAAATCAGGCCAGCTGATCGACTTTGAAATCCCCTACACAGTGGATGAAATCGAAGCCGCCAAACACGCCGCCCTCGAGGCAAACGGCCTGACAGATGCCTACGTTCGTCCCGTCGCATGGCGCGGGTCCGGCGAAGACATGGGTGTCGCAGCTGCACG
>DQCL01000302.1:8313-10421 GCA_003533975.1 Octadecabacter sp.
GCCCCGTCGCAGGCAAAAGCCGCTGGTCTCTATATGATCGCAACAATGTCCAAACATGCCGCCGAGGCAAAGGGGTGCTCAGACGCGCTGATGTTTGACTACCGCGGTTATGTTGCCGAATGCACTGGTGCAAACCTGTTCTTCGTCAAAGACGGCGAAGTGCACACGCCAACGCCGGACGCCTTTCTCAACGGGCTTACCCGTCAAACCGTCATCCAGATGCTTACCGAAAAAGGCATCAAGGTGAACGAACGCCACATCATGCCTGAAGAACTCGAAGGGTTCGAACAGGCATGGCTGACAGGCTCCGCCGCCGAAGTCACCCCGATCAATCAAATCGGTGACTACAATTTCGAAGTTGGCCAAATGGCCAAAGACATCGCGATCGACTACGAAAAACTGGTCCGCGCCTAGGCCTCGCGTCCTCGTTCGATTTTCGTAAATTGAACGAGGCGCCCGCTTCCCGCCACGCGAGAATGCTCAACAAGTTTGCGCCGTGTCGTCTGGCCCAATTCCTGTTTTTCTTTCATCAAAATTCTGGCAGCTCGTTTGCTTGAATCCGGCGCTTCGCGTTGGTCGAGAACATGACGTGTCATGGGCAACTCCTCCTTAAAGGTGCCAAACCCTAACACAGATCCGGCGAAAATTCACCCAACACTACCAAAGCCCCTTCGCCTTGACCTTTCTTCGCGCAGTCGCGTCCGTCCCCAGCGCGCGTTCGCGCAGCACAATGATGACCCCGGCAACAACAATAAGCATCGCCCCGGTGACCATCGACACTGTCGGCACTTCGTCAAACCAGACATAACCGATCAACACAGACGATAGGATAGACACGTAAGTGAATGGCGCCAACACACTGGCATCCGCATTCCGATAGCTCGACGTCAACAAGATTTGACCAACCCCGCCGATTAGCCCCGCACCGCACAGCAATGCCAGTTCGTGTCCATTCGGCAAAACCCAACCAAACGGCACGGTTACCAAAGACAAAACCATCGACGTGATCGAAAACCAAAACACGATCGCCGTCGTGCTCTCACGTCCTGCCATGCCTTTCACAAATATCTGCGCAAGCGCCGCAAGGCAGGCTGACCCCAAGACCAGCCCAACACCCAGGGCTTCGCGCGACCCCAATCCAACACTCAGACGTGGGGCAACAATGATCACGACACCAACAAACCCTAACAAAACTGCGGAAATTCGGATCAACCTGAATTTCTCTCCCAGTATAACCGCCGCCAAAACAACCACAGCAATCGGCGTAACAAATTGAATCGCCGTCACCTCCGGTAAAGGCAGAAATTTCAATCCCGCAAAGCCAAGCCCCATCGCACAGGACCCAACAACTCCACGCACCACATGACTACGCACCGAAACTGTTCGAATACCTTGCGCTATGCCGCCATGTGTCATCAACCAGACAATGATGGGCGGTAGCGCCAGCAAAGACCGAAAAAACATCGCCTCCCCAGCAGGAACACCCTCAGCGGCTTTGATCAACGCGGACATCAATGTGAAAACCGTCACCGATGCCATCATCAGCAATATGCCACGCATCACAGTGCTTTGGGGCGCTGTTGTCATGTCTTTTCCACCAAACGTATCGCTGCCCAACGCGCCGCATCAGCAACTTCATCCGCAGTGTCTTCCTGCAACCCCGTCGCGACATCGCGCAACGCCAAGTCGCCCGAATTGCCGATCGCATAAAGCACATTGCGTACGAACCGGTCCCGCCCGATCCGCTTGATCGGTGAGCCGGAAAACAACGCCCGAAATGCCCCGTCATCCAAACCCGCCAAGTCCCTCAAAGACGGCGCAACCAACTCAGCCCGCGCGGCATATTTTATCTCACGCGCATCCTGCGCAAACTTGTTCCACGGACAAACCGCCAGACAGTCATCACAGCCATAAATGTGGTTGCCCATAAGCGCGCGCAGGTCTTCGGGAATCGGGCCCTTATGCTCAATCGTCAAATACGAAATGCACCGCCGCGCATCGAGCTGAAATGGCGCAGGAAACGCCTTGGTAGGGCAAACATCCAAACAGGCCGTGCAGGATCCACAATTCTCAATACCAGCAACGTCAGGCTCCAACTCCAGCGTCGT
>DQCL01000302.1:10529-15512 GCA_003533975.1 Octadecabacter sp.
GCCGCCGCCGCCAGCGGTTTTTCCATCACAGGCGCAGTATCCACAAACACCTTAATCTCACACTCCGCCTGATCCACAAGCCACCGCCCGACCCGCTTCAAACGCTTCTTCACAATGTCATGGTAATCGCGGTTTTGCGCATAGACCGAAATCGCACCACGGTCCTTCAATTCCAAAACCGCCAACGGATCATGCTCCGGCGTATAAGGTTCCGCCAGCATTACCACCGATTTCGCCTCAGGCCACAATGCACTCGGATCGCTGCGCCACGCCATGCGCTCCGCCATCCAACTCATCTGCCCGTGGCGACCTTCATCGACAAAACTCTGCAATCTGTCCGGAAGTTCCGGCACCGCGTCTGGTCGGCATACGCCAAAGCCAACGAAGCCCTCCTCAAGCGCCTTGATCCGTAATCGATCTTTCAACGCTTCAACCAATCACCTTCACCTTGTCTTTGTCAAAAAAATATCCCGGGGGAGTCCGCCAGGACGGGGGCTGGCCCCCGCTTGATCGGATTTGCGTAGCAAATTCGATCCCTAGAAATCCAGATCACTATAGTGCGCTGGCTGCGGAAACCCCGAAATCTGGTCTGCAAGAATAGACCGGAACGCAGGTCGCGACTTAATCTTCGCATACCAGTCCTTAACAATCTCAGACCGGTTCCAATCCACATCAGAAACATAGTCCAAGCAGGACAAATGCGAAGCTGCCGCAAAGTCCGCAAGGCTTAACTCATTACCGGCCAACCAGCGCCGCTGGTCTAACAGCCAGTGCATGTAATCGAGGTGGTACTTAATCGCTTTGGACCCTGCCTTCACATTCGCAGAATCCGGATACCCCGTTCCCATGACCTTGCGGAATACCCGCTCGCCCATCAGCTTGGTGGTGACTTCTTCGTTAAACTTGTCATCGAACCACGCAACCATCCGGCGCACTTCATATCGGCTGTCTTCACCCTTCGGCAGCAATGCTGGCGTCGGGTGTGTTTCTTCCAGATATTCACAAATCGCCGTGCTGTCGGCCATCGTGCGATTGCCCATCTTCAACACGGGTACTTTTCCGGCAGGGTTGCGACGCAGGAAATCCGCGTCCTTTTCCCAATACCGCTCTTCCACCAATTCAACTTCAATCCGCTTCTCAGCGAGGCTCAAGCGCACTTTGCGTGAAAACGGGGACAACGGGTAATGATAGAGACGGTTCATCAAGGGCCTCGGGCTATGGTCTGCCCCTTCAATGCCTCAACGCGCGGGCTGTTACAATCCCAGCGGGCTATTCAAAACACGCCGCGCGGCCATCCGCTCTGATTGTTGCAGCACCATCAACGATGCTCGCGGCACGACTGCGGATGTAGGACGTTGGCTGGGACGCAGACCGTGTCTTCGGGCTTGGCAGGATCGCAGCCAAACGCGCGGCCTGCACAGCTGACAAATCCGCCGCCTGCACGCCAAAATAGTGAACCGCAGCGGCTTCTACACCGAAAACGCCATCATCAAACTCGGCGACATTCAGATAGACCTCCAAAATACGCTCTTTGCTCCAGATCGCTTCAACCAGCGGCGTCATCAGCGCCTCAAGCGATTTTCGAAACCACGAACGCCCTTGCCACAAATAGACATTCTTCACGACCTGCTGCGAAATCGTAGAACCGCCGCGGTTGCCACCCTCTTCCAGCGCCGCTTGGATCGCGTTTACATCCAAGCCCCAATGCAGACAGAAATTCGCATCTTCCGCCGCAACAGCTGAACGCGCCATGACGGGTGCTATGTCTTCCATCGCGACCCATGTTTGGTTCACGCCCCCCACGCGGCGGCTTTCTGAAAACATATAAGGTGTTGTAGGTGGGTTCACGATGGTAAACGCCGCCGTCACGACCACAGCCAATGCAATCATAATCAAGATACCTCTTAGCACATATTTCATGACCCGCCGCACAAACAATCGCGGACGGTCGCGCAACCGCACAGGCTGAACAGTCTTCGTGGATCTTGCCGTCTTGGAGCGTTTCTTACGGGCCATGGTGCCATTCACCTCAGCACAGGGGGTGGCGTCAAGCGGTCATACTCAAGCAACGTGTACATTCTCGTCGCAAAACACCTGAACCTCCTTGCTGCGCAACACCGTCCGCGCCGTTTCCCAGTCAGGCCCAGCTTGGCCAATCATCTCTGGAAACAGATCCATAATCTCAGCATTCAGATCACTGTCTTGAAGAATATACTCGCCCGGGTAAAAGCTCTCTGTCGGAATACCCTCTGCCAAAAGGATCTCATGGCGATCAAACATCAAATGATGATAGTTAACGTGACGGCGCGGCGCACGGTGAATGGTATCTGAATTCACCAAATGCACGGCAGCGACGAGAACTTCTTCTTCACCGAAAAACACCTCAGCCCGCCAGCCACTCACAAGGATCTTATGCTGCGGCGAAACCAACAGCTCGCGCGAGTTTCCGATGGCACCCTTCGCAAACCTGATCGGCGCGCGCTCATCCAACGCGGCGACAGCGCGTTTGCCGCGCCACCTCACAGGCTGCAACCCGTTGTCGAGAGTTCGGACAAGATCACCAATTTCGATATCTTGGACAGGTGTCATGCCACGCTCGGTTTCAATCAGCGTCCCAGCCGCAAAACACGGCGGACCTAAATCACCCACAAGAAGCGGTCCCTCAGTCGCCACATCCGTCGCCTTAAAAAACCGACCATCTTGTAGGATCTGACCATCCGTTGGTGTGAAAACAGCAGTGCCATCGGACAGGTTGAATGTGGTGCCGGTGTAAGTGATCCTTACTCCGCCCCCCAATTTGATTGTCACCGTATCGCCAGGCCAAGACGCCGTAATATCCAAACCGTTTACGCTATCGCCATCGAAGGAATCGAGGTCTCCATCATCATTCTGATCTGTCATCGTATAGTTCTGAAACGTCAGAAGAGTGTTCTTCGCAGGCGGGCTCGAAGGGTCAATGAGATAGAACTGATCCGTGTACGTCGTAGGCATAAAGCATCCGCTCTGAAAAGTTACAGTGCTAAGATGCCTCTTCAATTGGTCCAATTTCAGGAACAATTAAGGTTACCCTAAGGCAAGTTAATGATCGCGTCGCCCCCGAAATCCCCACCGGTAGCGAGATAAATCATTTAAATACAACATGATAACTATTGTTTCCGAATTCAGACCAATTACCCTGAAATTGGAAACAATAAAGCAACCGCCACCCAAATTGTGACGGCGGCTGCCTTATTTACAGGGCTACTCAGCCGGAACTGCGGTCTCTTCGATGGCCAAAGGCGCAGGCAAATGAACCAACATCTCTTTCGGGCAAACCTGCACAAAATTACCGCGCTCAAGGTCCCAATGCTGCAGGATATCGGCGGCCTTACGGCTATTTGTTTCTTCGAGATGGCGTTCAATCAGGCCCTTCAGCTCGGCCTCCCAATGCTCAACCGTCACGGCACATGTCACAAGCGTTTCCATGTTGATCAAAGGTTCAGACATCCGTTCAGGGTCATACAAATACGCCATCCCGCCCGTCATACCGGCACCAAAGTTCGCTCCAATCGGCCCTAGAATTACCGCAGTACCCCCGGTCGTATACTCACACCCGTTCGAACCACAGCCCTCTACGACGACGCTCGCCCCAGAGTTACGCACCGCAAAGCGCTCACCGGCCCGACCAGCGGCAAACAAATAACCAGCTGTCGCACCGTACAGCACCGTATTGCCGATGATGGTGTTCTTGGACGCATCCAATGGAGAACTCATCGGCGGACGCACAACAATCGTGCCCCCTGACAAACCCTTGCCAACGTAGTCATTCGCGTCACCGCTGACTTCCAGCTTCAAACCAGGGGCCGCAAAAGCACCCAAAGACTGCCCCGCACTGCCTTTCAGCTTAACCGTCAAGTGGTCCGGCTGAAGGGAATTGCGCATACCGAAGTTGCGGACAATATGGCTGGATGTGCGTGTCCCGATCGTACGCAGCGTATTCTGCACCGCATATTCCAACTGCATCTTCTCACCCTCCTCAAGAAAGCGCGCGGCGTCCTTAACGATCTGTGCATCCAGCGTATCCGGCACCGCATTGCGCGGCTTGTTGCGGTCATAGGTGATCCCTTTGGCACCATCGACCGTGATCAACATTGGGTTCAGATCGAGGTCGTCCAAATGTGCAGATCCACGGCTCACCTGCGCAAGCAGATCCGCTCGACCGATAACCTCATCCAAAGACCTCGCACCGATTTCGGCCAAAATCTCACGCACTTCAGTTGCATAGAACGTGATCAGATTAACGACCTTGTCGGCATTGCCCGTGAACTTGTCGCGCAGCGCTTCGTCCTGCGTACAAACACCCACGGGGCATGTGTTGGACTGACACTGACGCACCATAATACAGCCCATCGCGATCAGCGCAGCCGTACCGATACCGTATTCCTCCGCGCCCAGCATGGCGGCCATGACAATGTCACGCCCTGTGCGCAAACCACCATCGGTGCGCAATGTTACCCGCTCCCGCAGGTTGTTCATCGCCAACACTTGGTGCGCTTCCGTCAGCCCCATCTCCCACGGGAGACCCGCGTATTTGATGGATGTCGCAGGGGACGCGCCTGTGCCGCCGTTGTGTCCAGAAATCAGGATCACATCGGCCTTGGCCTTCGCCACACCAGCCGCAATCGTACCAACACCGCTTGAGGCCACCAACTTCACAGTCACCTTACAACGCGGGTTGATCTGCTTAAGGTCATAAATCAGCTGCGCCAAATCCTCGATCGAGTAGATATCGTGGTGCGGCGGCGGCGAAATAAGCGTCACGCCCTTCGTTGAATGACGCAACCGCGCGATCAGGTCGGTGACTTTCATCCCCGGAAGCTGACCACCCTCACCGGGTTTCGCACCCTGCGCAACCTTGATCTCAAGTTCTTCACACTGGTTCAGGTACTCGGCTGTCACACCAAAACGACCAGACGCCACCTGCTTGATCTTCGCAGACGGGTT
>DQCL01000353.1 GCA_003533975.1 Octadecabacter sp.
GACAAAGGGGCAGAGCGTCGCGCGAAATTGGCGGCATTGGAAGCAGGCGACATTCACATCCTCGTTGGAACCCATGCGGTGTTCCAAAAGGACGTGGTATTTGCAGACCTGCGCCTTGCGATCATTGATGAGCAGCATCGTTTTGGCGTCGCACAACGTATGGAGCTAGGTGCAAAAGGCGCTGCTGTTGATGTGTTGGTGATGACAACCACGCCGATCCCGCGATCGCTCGCCTTGGCACAATACGGTGACATGGATGTTAGCGTGCTGGACGAAAAACCGCCGGGCAGGAGCCCTGTGACGACCGCGCTTGTTGCGACATCAAAGATGGATGCAGTGGTGGATCGTCTTCGTGCGGCCGTGGCTGAAGGTCGACAGTGTTACTGGGTGTGCCCGCTGGTCGAGGAATCCGAGGTCAGCGACAAAACTGCGGCTGAAGAACGCTTTAAGCGGCTGCGGGCTTCTTTAGGGGAAGGCGTTGTTGGCTTGGTTCACGGCCAGATGCCACCCGGTGACAAAGATGCGGCCATGCGTGATTTTGTGAGCGGCCAGACAAAGGTGTTGGTCGCGACCACAGTGATCGAAGTTGGTGTAAACGTGCCCAATGCCTCTATTATGGTGATTGAACGTGCGGAAAGCTTCGGTCTTGCACAGCTTCACCAGTTGCGCGGTCGTGTCGGGCGTGGGGCGGCCAAGTCCACCTGTCTGTTGATGTATCAGGCACCGCTCTCTGAAAGTGGCCGACAACGACTAGAGATCATGCGCGAAACTGAAGACGGCTTTCGCATTTCTGAAGAGGACCTCGCAATGCGTGGTGCGGGTGATGTCATTGGCACAGCGCAATCGGGCCTGCCAAGGTTCCGAATTGCTGACCTTGAACGCCAGACCGCACTGATGGCCTTGGCGCAATCAGACGCGCGAAAACTGCTTTTGGATGATCCGACACTGGATTCCGAGCGTGGAACAGCCGCTCGGACGCTTTTATGGCTCATGGAGCAGGACAAGGCGATACGTTTAATTTCAGTGGGTTAGTGGTTTTTGGAACATTTTGTTCACTTTTGTTCTCAAAAAGTTCTTGCATTCCGGTTTGGTTAATGAGAACAAAGGGGCAACAAAGAGAACATCACTGAGGAGCAGCAACATGGCCAAAGAAATCAAAAGCGTACTGAAACGGTCTTCGGACACGATTATCGCAGATGCGCTCGGTATGGCGGCCCTTGTTGTGATGCTTTTCGCGGCCCTGAGCCTTCCTAACGTTATCTAACCTTTCTGTCTGTCTACCTTCGCGTTTCGTGCCGGCATCCCAGATCTTCTGTCCCAACTACGATCTGTTTTTAGTCCGACACTGCCTGTCATCGACCAATCGAGAGCCTGCCTTTCTCGCATAACGCCGGTCCCACACGAAACGCATATCTGCCGCCACTTTCCACTGTCCCGGAAAGTGGCGGTTTTTCTTTTTTGGCAGGGCGTTAGGACGATGTTGCGTCGGCAAGGGCATCCAAAGTGGCGTCAAACGCAAGCAGGATAGACGCATGGCGGTTTTTGTATTCTGATGCGGGGCCAAGCACCTCGAGGCCATCGAACGGCGCATCTGGCGTTGGACCATCTGATTTCAACATCGCAAAAAGCTGATCGCGCCCATGCTGCACTTCGGCTTGGGTGCACCCAATGATATTCTTGCCAACAACAGCGGCAGATGCTTGGCCCAATGCACAGGCTTTGACGTCTTGCCCGAATTCCGTGATCTGACCGTCCTGAAGCTTTAAGTCCACGGTTACAGTGGACCCACACAGCGGTGAGCGCCGCTTGGCCGTGCCATCAGGGGCATCTAGACGCGTGCGATGTGGAATATCCGCCGCCAAACCGAGGATACGGGTGGAATAGAGTTTGATCAGGTCTGTATCAGCGGACATAGGTTTACTTTCTCGACGTGTTCTTCATAGATAGGCCCGCGTAGCCAACTTACCAAAGGAAAACCAGTCATGTCTTTCGATCCATCAACATTGACCTATGATTCCAATGGTTTGATCCCTTGCATTGCGCAACAAGAAAGCACCGGCGAGGTGCTGATGATGGCGTGGATGAACGCGGACGCGGTTGCCCAGACCCTTGCAACAAAGCACGTTACCTATTGGTCGCGCTCGCGCCAAGCGTTCTGGATCAAGGGCGAGACCTCAGGCCATACGCAAGAACTGGTTGATTTACGCGTTGATTGCGATCGTGACTGCCTGTTGGCTATCGTGCGTCAAACGGGGGCGGCATGTCATACAAACCGTCGCGTTTGCTTCTACACTTCTGTTGTTGACGGTGAAGAGGTCGAACTGATGGCGCCAATGACCTAAAGCCCGACCATCGCACGGATATCTTCCGGCGTTGCACCGTCATCACGAAACTTCGAAATTGCGCGGGCGTCATCCCGTTTGGCAAGGCGCTTCCCTGTATCGTCGCGGACCAGTTTGTGGTGATGATACACAGGTGTGGGCAGTTTCAGCACGTGTTGTAAAATGACGTGGATTTTGGTGGCTTCGAACAGATCTTGGCCGCGGACGACATGGGTGATGCCCTGCGCTGCGTCATCCAGAACCACCGATAAATGATAAGATGTGCCCATGTCGCGGCGGGCAAGAACGATGTCGCCAATGGTGTCGATGGCCTCTTGTGTGCTGAACTCAATTTGCCCTGTCTCACCGTTTGGGCCTTGGCCTGTTTCATGGAACGAAAGACCGTTCCCGCCGGTAAGTGCGCTCCCTTGTTTGCGCGCCACCGTGTCCATTAGCAGGCGGATAGCGGCGTCTTCGGGCATCTGGACGGTGCCGGACTGGTTTGTATTGGCGCGGCAGGTGCCTGGGTAGATGAACCCGTCGGGGCCCGTTGTGGGGGCAGCGCCTTCTTGTGGGGCAGACATGGCGTCCTGAATGTCACGACGGCTACAGTTACAGGCAAATGCGTACCCGTGGTTCCAAAGCCAACGCAGCTTGTCGCGATAAACGTCTAATCGATCAGATTGGCGCATGACCGGGGTAGGCCACCACAGGCCGAGCCACTTTAGATCATCATATATCTGGGCTTCCCATTCTGGACGCGCGCGGCTTTGGTCAATGTCTTCAATGCGAAGCAGAAACTCACCACCGTTTTCCATCGCCATGTCGTGGGCGACCAGCGCAGAGTAAGCATGTCCAAGGTGTAACGGACCCGTCGGGGACGGTGCAAAACGGGTGATCATATGCGGCGAAGGACGATCACGTCAGCCCCTGTCACTTTCTCGTTTAGATGTGGGCCATTTTCGCGGAAAACTTCTGCTGCGGTGCCATTGGACAGCACATCATTCAGGGCGCTCATGTAGCTTTCATCCAATAGTGTGGGGTCATTGTAGCTGAACGCGAGGAGGCCGCCGGGCGCGAGGGCATCGGCAAGCACGCCGAGGAGCTCAGGCGGCGCCGCACCGAGCGAAATGACCCCAGTCGCGACGATTACCCCATAGTCCCCCGGTTTGACGTCAATTTTGCCAACAGTGCCAAGCCAGAGCTTTCGATATAGCGGCCCGTCGGGGCCATTCTTTTCTTTGGCATGTGCAAGCATTTCTGGTGAAATGTCAGTGCCGTCGATTGCGGTAAACCCCTGTTTCTTTAAGGCAATACCGGACAATCCCGTCCCACAGCCGAAATCAAGAACCGGCTGGTTCAGATCAGGAACCTGCGAAAGCAGAGCTTCGGCAATACGGTCAGGCGTGGCATACGCCATCGCTGTAATGTCGTCCTCGTAGGTGTCGGCCCAATCCGCATAAAGCTTACGCGTTTCACCGACGCTACGTGGCGCCCAAACCTTTGCTATCGTTTTCTTATCGACCATAAAGCTAGCCTAATCGCGCCCAGTGGGGTGCGTCCAGTGTGGATTAACCAAGCCACGCTTTCCAATCGAGTTTGGCGCGATCTGTGTATGCTTTGTAGCGGTCTTTGCGCCCGCGTCGGCCCGATTTGAGGCCCTCAACAGGTGGAAACAGCCCGAAATTGACGTTCATTGGCTGGAACGTCTTTGCGTCAGCACCACCCGTAATATGGGTGACGAGTGCGCCTGTGGCTGTGGTGTTTGGGACTGCGTCAAGGGTTTCACCGCGCAATTCAGCAGCCGCCAGACGACCGGCAAGCAGTCCCATAGCGGCACTTTCGACATAGCCTTCAACGCCTGTGATCTGACCCGCAAACCGAATATTCGGTTTGGTTCTCAGGCGCATCTGGTCATCCAGCAAGGTGGGTGAGTTCAGGAATGTGTTGCGGTGGATGCCACCAAGTCGTGCAAAGTTCGCGTTTTCAAGACCTGGAATGCGTTTGAAAACATCGACTTGCGCACCGTACTTCATTTTCGTTTGGAAGCCGACGATATTGTAAAGCGTGCCCAAGGCGTTGTCGCGGCGTAGCTGCACCACGGCATAGGGTTTGTTTTGTGGGTCGTGCTCATTGGTCAGGCCAACAGGTTTCATCGGACCAAAGCGCAGGGTCTCACGGCCTCGTTCGGCCATGACCTCAATCGGAAGGCAGCCATCGAAGTAACCCGCTGTTTCGCCTTCTTTAAATTCGGTTTTATCAGCAGCAAGAAGGGCGTCGATGAAACCTTCGTAGTCTTCCTTGGTCATCGGGCAGTTGAGGTAGGCGGTGCGTTCTTCCTCAGTCTCGCCTTTGTCATAGCGCGATTGCATCCACGCTTTGCTCATATCGATGCTGTCATGGTAAATAATTGGCGCGATGGCGTCGAAAAACGCCAAGGCTTCAGCACCGGTTTCCGCCGCGATGGCGTCGGCGAGTTTGCCAGATGTCAGCGGTCCTGTTGCTATAATCCACTGACCACTATCAGGTAGTGCATCAATTTCTTCGTATGAAACCGATATGTTAGGGTGTGAAGTTAATGCAGAAGTTACAGCCTCGGAAAACGGATCACGATCAACTGCCAACGCGCCACCAGCCGGCAATTTGTGTTGGTCTGCAGTTGTCATGATGATCCCACCAGCCGCACGCATTTCCCAATGCAGCAATCCGACGGCGTTTTGTTCATCATCATCAGAGCGGAACGAGTTTGAACACACCATTTCAGCCAAGTTGCCTGTGCGGTGAGCAAAGGTTTCGACCTTCGGGCGCATCTCATGNNGGCCATGCCGCCGCCGATGATGTGGAGTTCTTGTGTCATGTGGCGTCAGATAGGGCGTTCTGACCGCCGTGAAAAGGCCAGAAATCAGCGATATGGTTTGAGTATGGTTCCGGTATGGGTCTGGTATGGGTCAACACCCATATTTCCAGTAAGAACGGGGCCGGCTTTTCCATGCCTTTGAAAAGGATGGCAGAAAGCTCAATTAGCGTTTGTTCTTCGCCTCAAGTTCATCTGCGATACGTTCCAAGGCGTTTACTTGGCGCTCGGTCAACTCGATCTGCTTTTCCTGTAGCGCCTTGGTGAAGGCAGCATAGTCCTTTTGACGGTCCTGTGTTTCATACTGTCTTTGATTAAACCTAGAACCGGAGAACGCTGTGTATATCAGATATGCACCGAATCCGATGACAACTATCAGCCCTAGGTTATCTGCAATCATTCTTCAGTCTCGCCCTCATCGCCCTCATCGCC
>DQCL01000340.1:0-2150 GCA_003533975.1 Octadecabacter sp.
GACCTCTTCCGCTTTGGCGCGTCATCGCTCTTGGGCGATATCGAACGGCAACTCGAACACCACGTCACAGGCGGCTACTCCGCCGGCTGGCGTCACGCGATTGGATAACTGCGCAATGCAACATTTTGAAACAATCTCACGGGGGCATCGCGCGTCATGACAGTCAAAGACATTTTCGAATCCATGGACTACGGCCCCGCCCCCGAAAGCGCTGCCGAGGCACTCGAATGGCTGGCCGATCGCGGCGGCATCGCAGGCCACTACATCAACGGCAATTGGGACGCGCTGCGCGACGATTTCGCATCCACCAACCCCGCGACAGGCGAAAAACTTGCAGGCGTCACCAAAGGCACCGCCGATGAGGTCGCCAAAGCTGTTACGAGCGCGCGCAAAGCCCAGCCTAAATGGGCGAAAGACGGCGCCGCCCGCGCACGTGTTCTCTATGCGATTGCACGCCTCATGCAGAAAAATGCGCGGCTTCTGGCCGTGATGGAAACCCTAGACAACGGCAAACCCATCCGCGAAAGCCGCGACATCGACGTACCGCTGGCAATCCGCCATTTCTACCATCACGCAGGCTTTGCCCAATTGATGGAAGACGAGTTGCCCAACGCCGAACCCCTCGGCGTCTGCGGCCAAATCATCCCGTGGAATTTCCCGCTATTGATGCTCGCATGGAAAATCGCGCCAGCGCTGGCGATGGGAAACACCGTCGTGCTGAAACCTGCCGAGTACACATCCCTTTCCGCAATGGTCTTCTGTGAAATCTGTACCGCCGCTGGCGTGCCCCCCGGTGTTATCAACATCGTTACGGGCGACGGCGAAACAGGTGCCGCCCTCGTGGCTTCTGACGTCGATAAAATCGCCTTCACAGGCTCCACCGCCGTGGGCCGCATCATCCGAGAGCAAACCGCAGGGTCTGGCAAAGCGCTGTCGCTCGAACTTGGCGGAAAATCCCCCTACATCGTGTTTGACGATGCCGACATTGATAGCGCCGTTGAGGGCCTCGTGGACGCCATCTGGTTCAACCAAGGCCAAGTCTGCTGCGCCGGCTCACGCCTGCTGGTCCAAGAAGGTATCGCAGACCGTTTCTACGCTAAACTTCGTGCCCGCATGGACGGGCTACGCATCGGCGATCCGATGGACAAATGCATGGACATGGGCGCGATTGCTGATGTCGTGCAGCTTGAACAAATCAAAGCAATTGTTGCCGCGAATACCTCGGGCGAAATGTATCAATGCGCCGTTCCTGAAGGCTGTTTCTACCCGCCGACCCTGATCACGGGCATGTCCCCTGCCGACACGCTGATGCAGGAAGAAATCTTCGGCCCTGTTCTGGTCGCCTGTACCTTCCGCACGCCCGCCGAGGCCGTTGAGATCGCCAACAACACCCGCTACGGTCTGGCTGCATCCGTCTGGACGGAAAACGTGAACCTCGCACTCGACATCGCTCCCAAACTCGTAAGCGGTATCGTCTGGGTGAACGCCACCAACCTCATGGATGCTGCGGCTGGGTTCGGTGGTGTACGCGAGTCCGGCTTCGGTCGCGAGGGCGGATGGGAAGGCCTGCAAGGCTACACTAAGCCCAAAGGCAAAGCGGCGAAAATCACCGCTCCCGCTGCTTTCACCACCACAGACGGCACCCCAGCCGACCCGATGGATCGCACCGCGAAACTCTACATCGGTGGTAAACAGGCACGTCCTGACGGTGGCTACTCTGAGCCTGTGTTCAACAAATCCGGCAAACTGCTCGGCCACGCCAGCATCGCCAACCGCAAAGACCTACGCAACGCAGTTGAGGCCAACGCCGCCGCCAAAGGCTGGTCCAAATCCACTGGCCACCTGCGTGCGCAAATCCTCTATTACATCGGTGAAAACCTCTCCGCCCGAGCCAGCGAATTTGCAACCCGCATCAATCAACTTACGGGCGGCAAGAGTGGCGCGAAAGAGGTCGACGACGCCATCCAGAATCTATTCACATGGGCAGCCTGGGCCGACAAACACGACGGCGCTGCAAAGGGCGTACCCATCCGCGGTGTCGCCTTGGCGATGAACGAACCTGTTGGTAACATTGCCGTCCTAACCGACGACACCCGCCCGCTTATGGGGCTGGTCGAACCAATGGCGCCAGCGCTGGCAATGGGCAATCG
>DQCL01000340.1:2187-4528 GCA_003533975.1 Octadecabacter sp.
AACATCCTAACTGGTAGCCACGCGGAACTCGCACCACATATGGCCGCACATGCAAACATTGACGCCGTCTGGTCTTTCTCAACGTCGGACGTCTCAGAGGTCATCGAAGCGAAATCCGCCGCCAACCTAAAACGCACGTGGGTCAACAACGGCAAAACCCGCACATGGCCCTCCAGCACATGGCGCGCCCAATCCACCGAGGTCAAAACAATCTGGATTCCCTACGGCGAATAACCCGCCCTATTTGTCTTTGTTACTTAAATATCCCGGGGGAGTCCGAAGGACGGGGGCAGCGCCCCCTCTCCCGCCCGCGGCACGCGCAAACGACTTACTTCTTGCGCCACGTTCCAAGCCAGCGGGAAACCCGTCCTTTACGCTCGGATATATCTGCACTCACGTGGTCATATTGATCGCCAACCTTGTCCGCCAACGGGTCGACCGTACGTTCGCGAAACTGCCGCCACATGGCTCGTAAAAACAAGAGCCCAGCAATCAGCAGTGCAAAGATCACCATGTTCAGCCAAGGAAACGGACGGAAATCTTCGCTCGGCGCTGGTCGGACTGAAACCGCATTTGGATAGATCGACGCCCAGCGCAGCCTCCACCCATAATGCGTAATAACGACCCAATCGTAGGGCTCGGTCGTTGAAATCGACGCCGCCGATTCTGCCTGCAAATCCGAGCTGTCAAATTTGAAATACGGTGGATAGATCCATCCCGTATCTTCATTCCGGTACACCATCGTTTCATTGCCGCCACGGATCAGCCCGAAGAAATACGTCGCTTTGCGTTCGGTATTGATCAAGCGCAAATCTCGGGTGGGATTCTCCACCGATCCACTGTCGGCTTGCGCATAAAACATCCGGTTGAAGCTGGAAAAATCGCTCCGGATAATCTCTGTCGACGTGATCCGTGCGATATCTTGCTGCGGCATGACGTAGTGCAACCACGAGGCCACAATAACGAAAAGGGCGATACGAACAAAACGGCGAATATTACGCATGATTACAGCTTTCAGTTAATGAAATAGATGATTGCGCCAACAACAAGCGGCGGAATAATGAAAACCAACAAGATGAGCTTTTTGCGAAGACCGCTCTCATATTTTGTCATGCCATCCAAAATGAACGACGCACGCTTTTCCGGTGATGCCCCCTCGGGTGGGTTCTCGTCCCACTCGTCTTCCAGCTTTTCGCGTCGGATAGACCGAGAATACAGCGAGATGCACATATAGAGCACCGACAGGATCAAAAAGCCGAATAGGACCAGTCTTACAAATTGCATCTCATCTCCTCTTCACCGCACCCCAAGGGCCGACCCGATCAATCAGATCATCCTTTGGCGCGGGTTCATCCATCGCCGCTTCATGGCCAAACAGCGCGGCCCGCGTTCCGGCCTTATCCACCTGATACTCCGTTGACAAGAAATCTGCCACATAAGCCTTCTTTTCATCCGGCCAGCCTATATAGGCTTTATAGAATGCCTCCTTGTGGCAAATGAACAGCTGGCGCACATCCATTGGCGAAAGCTCCGCCAGCAACATATTCACCAAATCCACATCCGCATGATCCTTCGCGCGCAGGGTATAGAAATAGGCCGGATGCTCACTATCAATGCGCGGCCACGGCCCACCGTCTTCGGCCCAGCGCACCAGATCAGCAAGGCCCTGCCATGCTGCTGGCAGCTTGTCATGATACCGCCGTCCCATATTGCGCAAGTCCCGCCGCGTAGCCCCACTCAGGTCTTCACCCAAGCCAGCAGCCACGTCCGCGACGATGAAATCCATCTTTTGATGCAGGATCGCCGCGCTATCAATGCCGCGTGCTTCTACAATCGGTTCGGCCAAATCGTTGACCTTCAAGAACTGCGCAATCGCAGAACGTTCATCCCCATGAATGACTGTATCAATCGGCAATTTTCCAAGATCATCGGTACGGTTCATCACAATCGCCGCAGGTGCTTCGACCTTGCGGAACACGTAGACCCCACCGAAATGCGCCGTCCAGAAATTGTCCTGATCAAACGTCATCGTGTTCAACTTCAACGGGTTGCGTGTGATGTCACCCGTTTCCTTGGCAAGGCCGATCATATTGCCGATCAGCACGTCATCACACCACGCATCATCCTCGCCCATAAAACGATCAATCATCCCACCAAGCTTCTTGGCAGACGCCACAGCCCCATCCGTCGTATCCGCCTCAATCGTCACATGACGCACATCAAACAAGCGCTTGGGCGTATCCAGCGCATAGACCGAATTCACCAACTCCCCCGCGACAGCGTCCCGCGCCGTCAAAGCAAACAACTGCGCCTCATTCACCTCAATAAACTGGCGCAAAAT
>DQCL01000341.1 GCA_003533975.1 Octadecabacter sp.
CCGTTCATCAGGCGCAGCGGTTTGAATTCATCCTCGGTCAGCGAACCGTCAATGCGGCGTTCCACTTGGCCACGGAACTGGGCGACACGTTCGCGAACGAATGCTTCGTCGAAGTCATTGTATTTATACATGGTTTTTTACCTTTTCGACTTGCTTGCCGTGGGCGTAGTTGGAGGGGCCCCTTGTGCGGAAGTCTTCGCGGAAATGCGTGGTCTCTGGGCCTGTGTCACCCATTTTGGCGTCTGCTAGGTACGCACCGACCATGACGTTGGTTTGTGCGTTTGCCTCAAGCAGGCGCAGCGCGGCGTGGGCTTCGTCCGTTAGGAATTCAGCGTCGGCAATGTCGCCAGACCACGTGTCGTTGACGGAGAACCAAACAGCGTCGCCGCTTATCAGAAGGTTGGATGTGATAACTTTAGGGGTAAAATCGCGGGCCATTATAAAGCCTCCAGTTGCGGGTCGTATGATGCTGAGGCGGCCAGTGTCTTCCAGTCGTGATCCGCATAGCCCTTGGTGTTATGGCCCGTGATGAAGCGCACCGAAGAATTGCGCCCGCGTTTTGTCAGGGATTGGCCAATATCGGCAACCGCAGCAGAGGCCGCGGTGATGCCGGGCACGATCGTATAGGAGAGGTTCGCGCCCTCAATCGCGTCGATTTCTTCGTCCAAGCGGCCAAATACTGTCGGATCGCCCGCCTTAAGGCGCACGACGTGGTGGCCGTTTGATCCATGCTCGACGATCAACGCATTGATGTCACCTTGGGCCATTGCTTTGCCGAAACCTTCTTTGCCGGCATCAATCATGATTGCTTCGCGACGGGCGAGTTCGAGGATTTCGGGGGTCACAAGCCGATCAAAGATCACGACATCGGCCTTATCGAGCGCTTTACGTGCCTTCAGTGTCATTAAGTCGGGGTCACCAGGGCCAGCGCCGACGAGGTCAACGTGGCCGGATTTGGGTGTCGCGTTTAGGTGGTCATTCAGAAGCGCATCGAGCGCTTCTTCGACGGCATCTTCGCCTTGCGTCACGGCGCGCGGGCCTGCGTTAAAGTAGAAATCAGACCAGAAATCACGACGCGCCACACCGAACGGCAGCTTTTCAGCCATGACGCGAAAGCCTTTGCCGATACGGGCGAGGGTGCCGAGGGAAGCGGGGAGGCGCTCTTCAAGGTCTTTCTTGATGGCACGGGCCAGAACGGGTGCCGCGCCTTCGGTGCCAATCGCGATGGTGACGGGGGAACGGTCGACCATTGCGGGCGTGATGAAGTCGCTGTCGTGCAGGTTGTCCACGATGTTGACCAAGGCGCTATCTGCGTGGGCGATGGCGGCGGTGCGTGCATCTTCGGTCGCGTCTTCATCTGCGGCGTAGAACAGTGCCGCGTCTTTGGTATCACCAGATGCAAGCGCGCGTTCGGTCAGGGACAGGCGCCCCTCAACGGCCCAAGCGCGGATTTCCGGCGCGGCGTCAGGTGTGTAGACCGTGATGCGCGCATCGGTCTTTAAAAGCAGGCGCAATTTGGCCAATGCCGCGTCGCCACCACCTGAAAGGACGATATTGCGCCCCTGTGTGGCGAGGAAGATTGGAAAGTGGTTCATGTGTCTGATCCCGTTGCGTGGGGTCAATATAGAATAATGTTCCGATAAATGCCTCATATCAGCGCTTGAAAGGGACGTGCGTTCGTCTTAGCCTGTAAGTCAGTCAAAAGGTTTCCCAAATGGAAGGAAAAGCGAATGGATGTTCGGATAGATGATTTAGATCGGAAAATCCTACGCACGATGCAGGCGGATGCTGGGCAATCTTTGGACGAAATCGCCAAGGTTGTGGGGTCTTCAAAGACGCCCGTTTGGAACCGGATTCGCAAAATGCGCGAAGCAGGGGTGATCGGCCATCAGACCGTGATGCTGGATGCTGAAGCGTTGGGGTTTGAGGCCTGTTTCTTTGTGCTTATTCGCACGTCCGAACATGAGGCGGATTGGCAGGCTAAGTTTTTGAAAGCCTTGATGGATCGCCCCGAAGTGCAGGAGGCACACCGGCTGGCGGGCGACATTGATTACATCCTGAAAGTACGTGTTCAGAACGCGCGGGCCTACGATGTGTTTTATCAGGCGTTGATATCCGAAGTGCGGGTCTTCAACGTGACAGCCTTGCTGAGCATGGAAGAGATCAAATCGACGGTCGCGCTGCCTTTATAGGAAGGGACCGCCTTAGCCGAAGATCCGTGAAACTTCGCGCAGGATCTTTTCGCGGATTGCACGCGGGTAGTCGAGGTGGCGGCGCGCGGTGATGACGAAACCGTCCCGCGTGATAACGGAGCGTGTGAAGAAGGTGGTGATAGCCACGCCCATACTTTCGATCGCGATGCCGTTGATCGTCACCCCGCGGCGCTCTGCCTCGCGTGAGGCGAGGCGGGTATCGCTGCCTGCATTAGGTGTGCCATCCCCTGAAATATCAATGACTTGCCTGTCACAGTTGGGCGCGTCCGCGAATTGGTCCAGCGTGAACATGATCGCATTGCCTAGCGCTGTGTCACTTTGCACAAAGGCGCGTGGCATGGTGCGTGCGTCAACGGCAAAGGCCTGAATATCCGCCACAGACCGCAATTGACGCCACGGGATAGATAGTTCTTGGCGGTCTACTCCGGACCATTGGACGACGGCCACGGCGACCTGACCTTGGATCAGGGCTTCGGAAACTTCGGCATCCAGCACGGCGTCTGCCATGCCATCGGTTTGCAGCCTGTATTCAGCGGGGTCGATGGAGTTAGAGACATCTATCGTCAGAATAAGGGCCGTATCGCACCCCCAAGCGGGGGCGGCGGCCATGCAAAATGCGACAACAATGCTCTTCATAAGGTCAAGACTGACGGCAAAGGGGAGGGAGGTAAAG
>DQCL01000235.1:0-3973 GCA_003533975.1 Octadecabacter sp.
CGGGTTTCGCTGACCGAAATCGTGGATGACGTCGTCGCGGGTGAACGGCTTGCCGTGGGCGAGTATGATCTGTCCTTCGCAGAAGATATCCCCGCAGGAATGAGCGTACGCGCAGATGGTGAGCAGCTGTATCGCGTCATCGGAAACCTTGTGCGCAACGCGCGCCAAGCTATCGTCGCTACGGGCAAAGCCGGTGAAATTGCAATTTCCGCTGATGAAGATGACGACGTCTGGACGATTGCCCTGACCGATACTGGCCCCGGACTGCCCCCGAAAGCCCGCGAACATCTGTTCGAGGCTTTTCAGGGTGGCACGACGCGCGGGGGCTCTGGGCTGGGTCTCGCGATTGCTGCTGAGTTGGTGCGCGGGCATGGGGGGCGCCTCAATCTTGAGCGCACAGACGAGACCGGTACACGCTTTGTTATAAGCCTGCCGAAATCCGACCTGACACTTTCCCCGCAGAATGCGTAGTTTGCCTCTTGCAATGCCACGACAGGGCCGCTAAATCGCCCGTGATGCACCCGTAGCTCAGCTGGATAGAGTACCTGACTACGAATCAGGGGGTCAGAGGTTCGAATCCTCTCGGGTGCACCATGAGCTTTTTCCGACTAAATTTGAAAGCGTATACCTTACGCGTAGTGACCTCGTTAAAGGGGTTTTGCGTGCTGTATATGGCAATCGAACACCCGAAAAGCGCTATACCGCAGGTCTGTTGCAGGGCGCGTCATGTTTGCGATCATGAGCCACGCAGAGCGTTGGCCGGTTTGCCCGCCTGAAAAATCTAACTGCGCTGTATGGTAAGCCGTGCAGATACACCCGATGCCGTGTCCACGAACGACAGGTGCCCACCATGCAATTTCGCGATGGTTGCAACGATTGTTAGGCCCAACCCATGTCCGTCAATCGTGGTGGTATTCTGCCCCCGTTTAAAGGGTGCGAGAAGGTCTTCGATTTCAGCGGCAGAGCTTTCAGACCCTTCGTCCTCTACGATGATCGTTGCTGACTGTGCGTCGGCTTCGAGCGAAACGGTCGCTCGGCGCCCGTATTTTAGCGCATTTTCTATGAGGTTGGTTATCGCGCGTTCTAGGGATATCGGGCGCCCGAATACGACGGTGTCTCGGTCGTTTGATACAATGCCGTGGCCCTGCCGTGACATAAATATGGATTGCCCACCTTGTACGATAACATCTGGCGTCGGCCGGAGTGTCACGGGGCGACCAATATCCTGATAATTCGCCACGATGGAATCGATCAGCGATGTCAGGGATAGCTTTTTGGAACGTTCTGCATCCAGTTCCGCATGGGTATAGGTCAGCACACTTTCAATGATGCCCGTCATGCTGTCGATGTCTGTTTGGAATTTCTGGCGTAGCTCGGTGTCCTCGATCAGGGCAGCTCGGAGGCGCAAACGTGTGGCTGGTGTACCTAGGTCATGGCTGACGCCGGAGAGAACAGCTGCGCGGCCTGCAAGTTGCTCCCTCTCGATTTCGAGATAATTGTTCACGGCTGTAATGATCGATTCTAGTTCCAGCGGGCCAATTGCGTCGTAGCGTGCGGGGCCGCCGATCCGTCGGCGGTTGCGCAGTTGATCTGCGAACGACAGAAACGAGTTCTGTAAATTCAAAGCAACGGTCATCAAGATCCCGACGGAGACTATTGCCAAAAGCACGGCCAATACTCGACGATCCGCGGGGCTCGCGTCACACCCCCAGATGGCACTGCCTTCAACCTGCACCCAAGGGGCGTCACCCATGTTAAGCAATACGTAGGGATCGCTACAAAAGGTTGCCAACTTTCGAACAATCGCCCCCATGGTTTCTGCCGCAGTCTGCCCGTTCCGGTACGGTAAGTCAGCGAGGCCATACTTGAGGTCAGGAGACAGAATAACCATCGTCACGGAGGCGCCGGTTAACTGGTTGGCGGGGTCAGGTGCGATTGGGACGATCGTGATATGCGGTGCGGCAGGCACATCTGCAATTTGGCGAAAGGAAGCCGCCTTTGCATGGCTTTGGTCGGCCGCCGTCAAAGGTATGATGTTAATGCCCGCTGGCGGGGCTGTCCCGTTTTGCAAAGCATAGTAAAGTGTAATGCCTGAATCATATGCCTTGGTTCCGAAGGCACGCCAGTCGGTGTTGGATTTGTTCAGGACCCAAACCGTTCCGGCGCCCACAAGTAATCCTGCGAGAACGAGCGTCGGCACAATGCGGCGTAGGCTATTGAATGGGTTGATCACGTCTCAAGCACTGCGACATCGACTGCAAAAACATACCCGACACCGCGCTCGGTTCTTAGGATTTGCGGGTTTTTCGGATTTGCTTCGATCTTGTTGCGCAGGCGTCCAACCAAAACATCAATCGCGCGACCTGCGGCCTCGTCTGCACGCTGGCTTTCACCTGTCACGTTGAGGTTTTCCGCGATTTCTTCACGTGTGAGTGGAATATGAGGGTTCGCGAGCAAGACTTGCAATAATGCGGTCTCGCGGCGTGACAACGCCACCTGTACCTTTGTTGGTGAAAGTACCTCGCCAGATTTTGCATCAAAGGACCAGCCGTTAAATTCAAAACTGTTGGTATTGCGGCGATGCACCAACGAGGATGATCGACGTGTCCGAGAAAGCACGGCCTTCACCCGCGCAAGCAGCAGTTCGGGGTTGAACGGTTTAGCGATGTAGTCATCCGCACCCACTGCATACCCTTCCATGCGTTGATGGTCTGCCGAAAGGGCAGACACCATAATGATGGGGATGCTTTGTTCGCGGCGTAACCGTTTGCAAATTTCCAAGCCGTTTTCGTCACCCAGCATGACATCTAGCAACACCAGATCTACGCGGCCGCTGTCAATTTGGCTGCGGACCTCTGTTTCGCTGGACGCCGGCAATGCGATTGTACCGTGTTGGCGCAAAAATTGCGTCATCATTTGCCGCATGTCGGGGTCGTCATCGACCACAAGAATACGTGGAATCGCCATGTTTATTTTCCTCCAGCGCAGTGTGCGGCGTTCTCCATTCCGCTCCTGCGCGCCCCTCTTATGTAACAGAATGCAACAAAATCGAGCGTAAGGTAACAGCGTGTAACAACGGGTGCCAATTTCTGCGTTCCGCCCTAGGATACCCGCGATGTAGTATTTGCATAAGCGCTGTTTTGGCCGTCAAATTAAGGGCATTCGAGCCGCGAAGAGCGGTCTTTTCTGGGAGGAAATCGAAAATGAAAACTCACGTAATGGGCGCAGTGTCCGGTCTTGCAATTGTTGTCGGTACAGCGGCGTTCGCTGAACCTCAGGCAGAAGTTTTGCACTACTGGACGTCCGGCGGTGAAGCGAAATCCGTCGCCGTTCTGCAAGAAGAATTCGCGGCCAATGGTGGCACATGGACAGACATGCCGGTTGCTGGCGGCGGCGGTGATGCCGCTGGTACAGCTCTGCGTGCTCGTGTTCTTGCGGGCAACGCACCAACTGCGGCGCAAATCAAAGGCCCTGCTATTCAGGAATGGTATGAAGAGGGCGTTCTGGCCGACATTTCTGCCGTTGCCGAGGCCAACAATTGGGCAGATGTTCTGCCAGCCTCTATTGCGGCTCACATGCAGTGTGACGGCACATGGTGTGCTGCCCCTGTGAACGTGCACCGCGTCGACTGGATTTGGGCAAACGCTGAAGTTCTCTCTGCGAATGGTATCGAAATGCCAACTTCGTGGGATGAGTTCAACGCTGCTGCCGAGCAGTTGATGGAAGCAGGCATCATCCCATTGGCACACGGCGGTCAAGCATGGCAGGACGCAACAGTATTTGAAGCAGTAGCACTTGGTATTTTGGGGCCAGATGGTTTCCACAAAGCCTTTGTTGAGCTGGACACAGAGACGTTGACGTCTGACGAAATGGTTGCTGTGTTTGATCAAATGCGCATCATGCGCGGTTTCGTTGACAGCAACTTCTCTGGTCGCGACTGGAACCTTGCAACGGCAATGGTCATGAACGGCGA
>DQCL01000235.1:4029-8296 GCA_003533975.1 Octadecabacter sp.
GGTGAAGGGTTCCTTTACAACGTGGACAGCTTTGCAATGTTCGCAGTCGACGGCGAAGAGAAACAGCAAGGTCAGGCGCTATTGGCCGAGCTGGTTGTAGGTCAAAACTTTCAAGAAGTATTCAACCTGAACAAAGGGTCTATCCCGGCGCGTACTGATGTGTCGCTGGATGCATTCGACAGCTGCGCAATCCTGTCTGCTGAAGACATGGCTGCAAGCAACGAGGGTGGTTCTTTGCTGCCGTCTTATGCGCACGGTATGGCACTTCGCGGTGCTCAATCCGGTGCGATAACAGATGTGGTAACAGCACACTTCAACTCTGACATGTCGTCACAAGATGCTGTTGCTCAATTGGCTGCAGCGATCGCAAACAGCCTGTAAAATATGCTCCTCAGCCCGGCAGTTCTGTCGGGCTGAGGACCCATAGGAAATTATCCCATGACCAAATGGCTTGAAGAAAATACGCCAAAATTGGTACTGGCTCCCTCTTTCGTCATCGTTCTCATTTTCGTCTATGGCTTTATCGCTTGGACGGCATGGGTCTCTTTGACGAGATCGCGCCTTTTGCCAAAATATGAAATCGAAGGGTTCATCCAATACGACAGATTGTTCGCCTCCCCGCGTTGGGACACAGCATTTAGCAACCTGTTTGTGTTCGGCTTTCTGTTCATTGTTATCGCGATGATACTTGGGTTGATCCTTGCAATTCTGCTGGACCAAAACATCCGCACCGAAGGCGCGATCCGCACCATCTACCTTTACCCAATGGCGCTCTCGATGATTGTCACGGGGACGGCGTGGAAATGGATACTGAATCCAGGGCTGGGCCTAGAGGCCACGGTACGCGGGTGGGGTTTTGAGAATTTCACGTTTGACTGGCTGGTGAACCCTGACATGGCAATCTACACCATTGTCATTGCGGCCATCTGGCAAAGTTCCGGTTTCGTTATGGCGCTGTTCTTGGCTGGTTTGCGGTCCGTGGATCAGGAAATCATCAAAGCGGCACAGGTCGACGGGATTCCAACTTGGCGCGTCTATACCGCCATCATTATTCCCTCCATGGCACCGATTTTCCTCTCGGCGTTTATCGTGCTGTCGCATCTTGCGATCAAAAGCTTCGATTTGGTCATCGCCCTAACAGGCGGCGGGCCGGGTTACGCAACCGATTTGCCTGCGACCTACATGTACGCAATGGCATTTTCACGGGGTGACATCGGTCAGGCGGCCAGTTCCGCAATGATCATGATGATGGTCGTCTTCGCGATCGTCGTTCCATACCTCTATTCAGAATTGAGGTCTAAAGATGACTGATATGTCTTACACCTCCACTCGATCCGGCAATAGCGCAGGCAAAATCGCGTTACGCTGGGGGCTTTACCTGATGCTTGGCCTCTTCGCATTGTTCTATCTGATGCCGCTGTTCGTGATGGTCACGACCTCGTTCAAAAGCCTCGAAGAGATCCGCACGGGTGACCTTATTTCACTCCCCCGCGAGGTCACGTTGGATGCATGGCGCACTGCGTGGTCGGGTGCCTGTACCGGTATCCAATGCGAAGGCGTCCGCCCGTTCTTTTGGAACTCTGTCCAGATTGCGATCCCTGCGGTCTTTATCTCGACGTTAATCGGCGCACTGAACGGCTATGTTGTCGCGCAGTGGCGGTTCAAAGGGGCCAACTTGTTCTTTGCTTTGATGCTGTTTGGCTGCTTCATCCCGTTTCAGGTGGTTTTGCTGCCAATGGCACGGATGCTTGGCTTGATGGGCTTGGCGGGCACCATTCCTGGATTGATCTTTGTCCACGTCATCTATGGGCTTGGGTTCACCACGTTGTTCTTTCGGAACTACTACGTGTCGATCCCGTCTGAGCTGACAAAGGCCGCCAAAGTTGATGGCGCTGGTTTCTTTCGCATCTTCTGGTCCGTTTTCCTGCCGTTGTCGTTGCCGATTATCGTGGTCACCGTGATTTGGCAGTTCACCCAGATTTGGAACGACTTCCTGTTCGGTATTTCATTCAGCCAGGCAGGCACACAGCCTGTGACAGTCGCCCTTAATAATATCGTAAATTCGACCACCGGTATCAAAGCCTACAACGTAGATATGGCCGCTGCGATCATCGCAGCCCTGCCCACACTATTTGTCTATGTCGTTGCGGGTAAATATTTCGTCCGCGGTTTGACCGCTGGCTCCGTGAAAGGATAATCACATGGCCCCCATCCTCGAAATCAACAACCTTTACAAAAACTACGGGTCCGTTGAAATTCTCAAAGATATCAACGTTGCCATCGAGCAGGGTGACTTCCTTGTGCTTGTCGGCCCATCCGGTTGCGGTAAGTCCACGCTACTGAACTGCATCGCCGGTTTGGAGCCGATCACCAAAGGCAGCATGGCCATCGGTGGTCAAGACATGACCAACGTCAGCCCCAAAGACCGCGATATCGCAATGGTGTTCCAGTCTTATGCGCTCTACCCGACGATGACAGTCGCCAAGAACATCACCTTCGGCATGAAGGTGCGTGGTATTGACCCCGCCATTCAAGAAGAGAAGCTGACATATGTGGCCCAACAGCTCCAGATTGAGCCTTTGCTGAAACGCAAACCCGGCCAGTTGTCTGGTGGTCAACGTCAACGTGTGGCTATGGGCCGTGCCTTGGTGCGTGACCCAAAACTGTTCCTGTTTGACGAACCACTGTCCAACCTTGATGCAAAGCTACGCGTCGAAATGCGCACAGAAATCAAGGCGCTGCACCAACGTCTAGGCGCGTCGATGGTCTATGTGACCCACGACCAGATCGAAGCCATGACATTGGCGACAAAGATCGTGGTCATGAAAGCCGGTGTGATCCAGCAGATCGGCACACCGGCGGAAATCTATAACCGTCCTGCCAACCTGTTTGTGGCGGACTTTATGGGGAGCCCGGCCATGAATTTGATCCCTGCCAAAACCAAGGCGAATGGAAACGGTATGCAGATCGAAATCGCCCGCAAAGATGGCGATCCGATCATGTTGACGGACACGCGCAATCAGGACCTGCCTGAAAACGTCATCATTGGCGTGCGTCCAGAAGACATCGCAGACGCAAGCAGTGTGCGCTCTGGCGATGCACAAGAGGCTGACTGTCTAATTGATATCGTCGAACCCGCGGGTGCCGATACATTCGCGGTGATGCAATTGGGCGGTAAACACGTCACGGCACGTCTGCATTCGGAAACGACGGCTGCTGCTGGGGCGGCGCAACGTTTGGCCTTCGATCTGGGTAAAGTCTCGTATTTCGAACCTGAAACCGGACTGCGTTTGAACTAGACCCATGCGATTGCTCGCAGACATAGGGGGCGAATGCGCGTTTGGCATAGGCCGAACAAGGCGCAATCGTCCCCAGCACTGTGCGGCGTTTTAAGAACGACGATTGGCCCCAATTTTATGATTTGCTTGCGCCCTACCTGAGAGCCCTATTCCCACGTTTACGCGCTGCGGCAACCTTGCGCGAATGGCAGGTACGTTTGGTGTTTCCATGACTGACCCTCCGATCCGCTATGCCGGTTGCAATTCACGTCTCGGAGGGTGTCCAGTATGTGTTATTTAATGACGTCCACATAGTTTCCCATCGGTGGGCAGGTGCACGCCAAGTTTCTGTCGCCCCAGACATTGTCTACTCGGTTGACTGGCGGCCAGTACTTGTCGATGCGGAATGCACCCGGGGGGAAACACGCGGTTTCACGTGAATAGGGTCGATCCCAGTCCTTCACGAGGTCTTCCATCGTGTGTGGTGCATTTTTCAGCGGGTTGTTTTCCGGATCAGCCTTGCCGTTTTCAACATCCCGAATTTCAGCCCTGATCGCGAGCATAGCATCACAAAAGCGATCAAGTTCGGCTTTGGTTTCTGATTCAGTCGGCTCGATCATAAGAGTGCCCGCCACGGGCCAACTCATGGTGGGGGCGTGGAAGCCGCAATCCATCAGTCTTTTCGCGATATCATCAACCGTCACATTGGCACTGTCAGCGAAGGGGCGCGTATCAATGATACATTCGTGCGCAACGCGACCTGTTGGGCCTTTGTAAAGGACATCAAAGTAACCCTCGAGCCGTTTGGCAATGTAGTTGGCGTTCAAGATTGCAACGCGCGTGGCCTGTGTCAGGCCATCGCCACCCATCATCAAACAATATGCCCAAGAAATCGGCAGCAATGACGGCGATCCAAAGGCCGCAGCGGAAACAGCGCCTTCCCCTGTGGTCGGGTCCCCCGGAAGGTGCGGGATAAGGTGGCTTTTGAC
>DQCL01000065.1 GCA_003533975.1 Octadecabacter sp.
TATCCTCACCTGTTCAAACCTCAACGGCTTCGCCAGCATGTCATAAGCGTGTTCTACGAACCGTTGATAGGACTCTGGCTGTGTTGAGTTCTCAAGGAGCTGCTTTTTGCGGGCTTCTAAATCATCGAGTGTGTACATTCCTGATACTCCGAACAAAGCTGATGCCTCGACAATTGTCAGTTTGGTGGTTGCCTGTTGTGCGTTATGCAAGGGCACGACATTGTCGGCGATGGGTTCAGGTGGCGCAGGATCAACCATTGCCTGTAATCGCCGCCGTGTTGCCGCCCGAGCTGGAGTTTCTTTGTGGTCAGCATCAGCGTCATAAAATTTGACGGGCAGCTCTTTGAAGTAAGGCATGGTTTTCACGCGCAGGGGCTTCTTGCCAAAGCGTGTGATGATCATGTTGTCCTTTTCAGGGTTCAGCACTTCACCAACTTGTTGAGGTGTAAGTAACTCTTGACGGTTCGTGTTTCGTGGCCATCGTTGCCAGAACTTCCAAAACAGATACCAAGGCCGCGTTCTGGTGGATATGAGGGCTTGCCCAAGAAACTCGGACAGGTAATCTTTCGTGCCTTTGTTGTCCGTACCCATCCAATAGGTTGCATCAGCATCGCCAAAGAAACCGCTCCATTCGTCAGGATACACCCCTTTGAGCAATGCAATGTTCTGTGTGATGACGATCAGGCGCACCCCATAGGAACGCATCACAGGCGCTGTGATTGCGAGATTATCAATCCGCCCCAAAGACGGCATCTCATCCACGGCGAACAGCGTCGGCACCTCGATCTTCGTTTGAATCTGCTCGAACGTATCAAGTGCGAATGAAGTCAGGAGACGGAACCACCCGCGATAGGTTTCACGGATGTCTCCTGTGGCAGCGCAGATAAACAGATCAGCATTGCCGAGTTTCAAATCTTCGACGGAAAAATCTGAGCTTCGTGAAATCGCGGCAATCTCTGGCAGGTCGTAGAAGTCCAATGCATCCCGTGCCGTCGAAAGGATGTCACCGTATGACTTGCCAGTTTCCGCCAGTGTTGATGCACCCTTTGCAATCGCTCCGTCGAAATCTGGTGTGTCCTGCATTTTGGCCAACAGCGCTTTGAAGGCTTTGTCATTGATTTCTTCTGCGGATGCCCCTTCCTTTCTCAGCTCTTCGGCCAAGCCGAGCGTCAGAAGGTTGCGCACCCGAACCATATTTTTGCGCTCTGGTGGCTCAACCGCATAAACGTAGAGGATCAGACTGCGAATGAAGGCACGTGCTGCTTTCGGGAAATAAGGCTTGTCGCCTTCCATCGGCACCAAGCCCTCGGCGATTTTTTTGGTGTATCGGATGACGCGATCGCGCCCTTCCCTCTTCTCGACCCGCGCCAGCTCATCGAGCGGATTCCAGCTATTGCTTTTGAAACCCTTCGCGACGCCCGCAGGATCAAGAATGTTCACATTCTTGCCCATGCCTTCGATACCGTTGCCGCCCTTGCCGCGTCGATTGGCGATTATTTTGGTGATCTGGCCTTTGGGATCGATGACAAAGGCATTGCCTTGATGCAGGCCAAGCATGGTGATCAGGAGCGTTGTTTTACCTGTGCCCGTGCCCGCCACCATGGCAAGGTGACGTTCAGCCTTGAAGCCAAGTGGTTGAAACAGACGAAAGCCGTAATAACCGAAGCCGCCCAGGAGAACGTCGCCTGGTTTGTAAACCAGAATAAAGCGGCCAAGTAGCCCACCCCATTTGGCTGTTGGCATTGTCCCGTCTTGCACTTCATTGGCACGCCACTCGGTAAACCATATCCATGGCTTTGCGAACATCTCGCGCCATGGCCACCAAACCCATTTATGAAATTCTTCGGGGTTCCATGTCCCGTTGTTCCGCTTTTGGGCAAACCAGAACATGCGTGCCCATGTGGGCAGGATCAGGACAAGAAAGAACAAGACCAGTATCGACACGAAGCAATCCCCTACCCTGTAGGAACACCGCTAGCCTGCTTCGCCGTAGTCGCCTTCGCTTTTGACCCTTCGCCCCGTCAACGGGGTCAAAACGAAGGTGATGGAGAAGATGGAGGCGATGCCCCTGCTTTGTTGGTGAGCCTGAAGCAGCACAGTTGCACAGCGACTCACGCGAATCTTCTGCTCATATGTTAGCGGTAACGGCCTGTATCAAGATACCCCTTTTGCGTCATGGTATGTCCGAAGCCCGACATGGCTTGATCAGAGATCAAAGCAACGCCCCCTTTTTGGGCGGCGCTTATTCGGGTCATCTACGCTGCACCGATATGGCCTGCGCCAGACACGTACACGGCTGACTTTCCGTAAAAATTGACAAACGGTAGTTATTTATGGCAAATATTGGCGATAGGAGAGTAGCCAGATATGTTTTTGTAATACAAAAACCTGCTGTCAACCACCCCTAAGGGGCGTTTTCGGCAGTCTGGCAAGGGCTTTCGCGCCCTTTGATCCACGATCAGGATTAAGGGGTATGCCCCCTTCCTGAACCACAACCTGCACCAACCGTTTCGACGTTGGATACGCGACCAAGGAATTTTCCTTGGATGAAACCAAAGAGCCTCCAAGCTGCTTTGGAAACATGGACAACCCTGCGCGGTTTGTATGCGCGGCAACATTTCGGTGTTGCATGACGAGCGGGGAGCGCCCCGCCGCGATGAAAGAGAATGAATGGCACGCCCACGCAAAAACGCCGACGACGCGCTCACGGAAATGTTTCCGTGCCGCATGTCTGTTGCGACCCGCGAGACTTTGCGCAGCAAAGCCCGCGCCGCAGGCGTGAGCGAAGCCGAGTTCATCCGCCGTTATATCGATGGCACGCCTAACCCTTCCCCTGCCCGCGCTTCTGTTGACCCCGCCCTTGTGGCGTTTCTCAACAGCTACGCCGTTGCGCTTGGGAAGACGGGCAACAACGTCAACCAGCTCGCCCGATCCAGTCACCGTGGCAGCGACTTCACACGCTACTGGCGCGAGGTCGGCCAAGAGCTGCAAGGGCAGCTTGCAGCAGGCCGTGCAGCTCTCGCCCGCGCTTTGGAGGCCATGGACGAGTGATTGTTGTTATCAACCCGTCAGGCTCCGCAGGCCACAGCTTTAAGGGGCTGCACGCTTATTGCGCCCACGATCAAGAACGCGTCCTGACTTCGGAGCGCGTTGACTGGATCGACATGCGTAATATCGCGGCCAATGACCCCGCGCAGGCTTGGAAGGTCATGGCCGCGACAGCGGGCGCACAAAACGACCTCAAGCGTGCTGCGGGCGTGCGTGCCGGCCGCACCTCGAAAGACGGTGCCGTGATGCATGTCGTCCTGTCCTTCGATCAGGACGAACCCACTGACCCCGAAGCAATGCAAACAGCGGCAGACGAGTTCCTAAGTCAGCTAGGTGCCGATCCTGCCAAGATGCGCGGTAAGGCAAAACCCAAGCGGCGCCAGTTTGCGAATGAGCATCAAGTCGTCATGTACGCGCATAGCGATACGGACAATGCCCACCTTCACCTGATGATAAATTCCGTTCACCCCGAACATGGGGTGAAGCTGCCAACCAGTAACAACCAGCTCAAAGCCCAAAAATGGGCGCTCGACTTTTCCAAGCGTCACGGCACGGACAAAAAGACCCCTGCCCGTTCAGAAAACGCCGAAATGCGGGCAGACGGCGAGTACGTCAAAGGCGAAAAGCGCAAATCCCGCAACGCTTACGAACAAGAGCAAGCGGCCAAGGCTGCAAACGATAACGAGCGACTGAAAGCCGTGATCGAGGCCGAGCGCAGAAAAGATGCCGCCCTTGCTTTGCGTCGTCGCAATCTTGAGGCCATGCAGGCACGGACATGGCAGATGTTGACGGACGGCCACAGGCAGCGCAAAGCCGCCCTCGCCCGCCATCATCAGCGTGACATGAACAAGCTTAAATCCGAGGTGCGCGAAGAGTTCAGACCGAAATGGCGCGAGCTGCGCCGTGTGCAGGAATCCGAACGTCAGACCTTTGCCGAGCTGGAACGCTCATTCTTTGGCCGCGCCAGCAACATGGCCAAGACCGCGCTATCGGCGCAGGACATTGGTGACGGAAAAACGGGCGTGATTGCCCGCACGTTTCGCATCCTGACCAATGCAGGCGAACGACAGGTGTATTTTGATGCGGCTCAGCAACGCGCACAAAGCTCCCTACAGTGCCAGCAAGCAGAAACCGTGTCAGTGCAGGCGGAACCCCTTAAAGCCACTCAGGAGGCAAAACAGGGCAGTTTACGGGCTATTTATGCCCAAGAGCGCCAAGACCTCGCCAAAGGTCATCAGGCGGCGCAAGATCAGATCAAGGCGGATTGGAAAAAACGATCAGCGCAGCGGGATCAGGTTTTGCAGGCCGCAATGAAACAAGCCGAGCAGGAGAAGGCGCAGGAACAGCAGGCACGCGATCAACGACGGGCAGAACGCAAGGCCGCGCCGCCGCATCCCGACAAACAGGGTGACGGCTCCCCTACCCCGCCGCGGCAGTCATCGCCGCGCGATAACTGGTATGCAGAGTTTCTCAAACGAAGCCGTGCGCAGGAACAGGACAATGATCGCGGTCAGGATCAAGATCGTGACGACGATATTGATATCTAATCCATTGTGGATAAGCGCCCCTACCCTTCCATTTAGGATTCACAGCTTGAGTGAATCGCTATAGGCTTATAGAGATATACAAATATAGCCTTATAATTCTATAAGGTTATAAGCCTATAGGATTATAGTATGAAAGTTGTGTCCCTCATCGCTCAAAAGGGCGGCGTTGGTAAAACCACCCTCTCGACGTGCCTAGCGGTTCAGGCCGTTCAAGATGGAAAGCGCGTTCTCGTTGTTGATCTTGACCCACAAGCTACCGCGTCATTTTGGTCAGATATTCGCAAGAAACCCGATGACCCTGCGGTTATGTCGATTCAGCCAGTTCGCCTGCCCGCTGTTTTGAAGGCGGCTGAGGATGCTGGAACAGATATTGTCATCATCGATGGCGCGGCAGTTTCTAAGGAAGTTGCTTACAGCGCGGCTGAGGTTGCAGACCTTGTGCTTATCCCCTTCAAAGCAGCGGTTTTCGATATCAACTCAGTTGCCCAGACTGTGCAGACAGTCAAACAAGTTGGATCGAAATTTGCCTTGGTGCTGACCTTCGTGCCGCCACAAGGCAAAGAGACAGATGAAGCAATGGGAATTGCTGAACAGCTTGGCTCAAACTTTTGTCCTGTTCTGATTGGCAATCGCAAAGCCTACTTCCGTGCGCAAAGCACGGGCTTGGCCGTCCAAGAATTTGAGCCAGACGGTAAGGCCGCAGATGAAATCAACGCTCTTTACACATACATGGCCGATCAACTGGCCGTGCGCACGAAAGGAAAAGGCAATGCCAGAAAACTCGCTTAGCGCTGCCATTGCTGGCAATCTCGCAGATCAGGAAGTTGAAACACCAGCCCCGAAGGTCAAAACGAGACGAACAAAGGTAGCTAACCAATCAGCGCCCAAGAAGGCCAAGCCAAGCAAAACGGTTCTGGTCGGAGGTCATTTTCCGCCCGCAGTGTTGAAGCAACTGCGGATCATTGCGGCAGAAGATGACACCACAAACCAAGCGTTGCTTGAAGAAGCTCTTAATTTGCTCTTTGTGAAGAAGGGTAGGGGTAAGATTAACAGCCTATAAAGCTATAGTCCTATAACCTTATAGGACTATAGCTTTACGGAGTTCCGCGCTTTTCAAACCACTTTCGGCAGAACCCTAGAAACGCTGCATCAGGGTTTTTGGGTGGTTCGGTCATCCATTCGCGCCATTCGCGCTCAATCATTTGAATGTCCCACCGTGGCGCAGCCTCACGGGCTTGCGCATAGGTTTCGTCTTTCAAAAAGAACGAAAGCTGTGGGGCAGGGGAGGTATAGGCTTCCGTGAATTCGGGCTTGGGATTGACCGTCACAATATCTGCATCAAGGCGAAAGCTGTAGTCTGGCATGTGGCTATGCGCTTGATCATCCTCGATGATCTTGCTCAGTAATCGCTTAAATTCCTTTGGTGTTGAGCTTGACCCAGTTTTTGAGCGCAGCTTTTCCAGCCCTATTTGCCATTCATGTTGCTGGCCACAATGTTTCCGCGCCAAATCGTACAGGCGACGCTCTAGCGGCTTCCTAAGCTGGAAGTAGCGCCTGTTCAGGGTCAGCACCTCATTGCCGTTAACAGCATTCAGTAGCCAGTCAGACAGTGTTATCTCAACCTCTGCCATGCGCCCGTCACGGGTCGCACGTTTGACGGCGGCCTTGTCGATCAAGCCGAAAACATCGAATTGCTCAACACCGCCAGTTGTCACATTGGTTGAAATCGTTGTCCCTCTGAGGCGCTCAAACGCAGCTTTGAGGCCGTCATAGGCTTGTCCGTTAGTTTGACGGTTTGTGGCGGTTAGGAGGTCAAATGCCTTAAGGCGGAGCGTCTTAGAGGGCGTCCGCCCCTCTCGTTTCCCTGCCATCATCTGGGATATGCAATAAATCAGGATGTCGCGATCATGTACGGTAGCTAGTCCTTTGATCGATGGGGCCACTTTGAGCCATGACCCCTTATTTTTATACTCGCGCTCGCGTAGGTCAGGTTTTGTTGATAGACTAAAAACAGGGTGTTCCATCGATGCCGCATCAGCTTTTGGTACGGCGTCAAAGATATCGCACACGAATAAATCCCCCTGCGGATGCCTGTCAGGAAGAAGAGGAGAACGGTCTAGTTTCGATATTTCACCCACCATACAGTGACTATCGATAGTTTACACACCGAGTGCAAGGGCTTCGATATTTCACCCACTCGCTGAGTGTGGATAACGACAGACCGCTTTCGATATTTCACACACCAGTCTTCGATATTTCACACACCGACTTTCGATATTTCACACACCAAAGATCAAAAATACCCCATTTTTTTCAAATTTTTTCAATGACTTACAAGATCGATGATTCGCGTAACACATTAATAACACTATATAACACTACACAACTCGCCTACGGCTCATCCTCAATGCTTTAAGAGTCGAGCTGATAAGACACCACTTTAAAGATCAAAGATCACACCAAGCTGAAAGGGTAGCGCCATTGCCTACGAATGAAGGTAGGCTGAAATTTCAGCACTCAAATTATCACACACCGCTATTGCGGAAAGGGCAGGGCCCTCAAACTCACCAAAGAACAATCACAAGTGCCAAATACTTCGATCCATTTCGCTGAGTGGATGCCTGAACGTTCATAGAACCCACATCAAGGACGCTTCGCGTCAGCAAAGCTGATCTGTGATCCTTGACGTAGAACCTATGCTCATTCCGAGACGGCATCAGCGAAGACGGCTCCGAAGAACAGGCACTATATGACAGTGCCCCTTCTTCAAGCAGTGTGACGGCCACTTAGTGTTGAATATCTGTTGATATCACAAGGGATAGTGAGTTTAGGTAGTGCTAAGCGCAAAATCTACTGCTAGGTTTCATAAGAAAAAATAACTTGAAGCGGGCAGGCATGGCTATTCACTCAGAGACAGACACAGTCATCAAGAGGATTTTGCCCTATCTCGTGCGCAGGGGTTATGACGTTGAGAGAGACATAGATTTCGAGACAGCTACAAAGCATCCAGAACGATATTCCAAGGGATATGTTGATCTTCTGGTGACTGGCGGGAAGTCAAAGCCACAATTTTTGATCGAGGCGAAACGTAGCTCTAAGAGCCTTACCGCCAAAGACGCGAAGCAGGCTATCGACTATGGCACTGCAAACAAAGTTCCATTTGTGATCGTGACAAATGGTCGAGATATCCGTGCATACAATACTAAAAATAAGCAGCCGATCCGTTGGGATGGACAGCTCACAGAAAAAATTCCAAACAAAGATCAGCTACCTGTAGTTATGCGCGCGCTGAATGCGAACGCAGACGCAACAGACCTGCCCCTTGGTGCAGGGAAATCGAGCTTACCGTTTAGGCCTGGCTTACCGCTCAAACAGCTCAATGCTCTTTTTGCTAGATGCCATAGTGCCATCAGGAAAATCGAGAAAAATGAAGAGACCGCCTTTGACGATTTTTCTAGGCTGCTTTTCTTAAAGCTACTTGAGGAAAAGTCAGACACATCGGATTTTGAGCTTCCCTACTCATACCGCTTTCATGAGCTTGCCGAGCGGCCAGAGAGCGAAGCAGATCAAGTGCGCGATGCAATCGAGCAAATGATCAAAACAATCCGAGAGAAAACCACATTTGGGAGCGTGATTGGCGCACGTCTTAATCTGAAGAATGCAAAGACGTTCAGGTATATCGTCGCACAACTTTCAGCAGTTAGTTTCCATGATAGTAGCCTTGATTCAAAGGGTGCTGCGTTTGAGTATTTTGTGCGTGCAACGCTCAAAGGAAAGAAGCTTGGGCAGTATTTTACCCCGAGGCCAGTTGTCCAACTTGCTAGCACACTGATTGGGCGCAAGAAGATTTTCGGATCGTTGCTGAGTGGTGAACAGCCCAAGGTGCTTGACCCCGCCTGCGGTACTGGCGGGTTCTTGGTCTACTTCATGCAGGAGGCGTTAGATTTAGCAGCTGAGGCAAAGAAAGATAAATTGCTGACACAGGCCGCTTACGACACGCTTTGCTCAAAGTTGAAAGAGCATACGTTCTTTGGTTCTGATGCAAACGAAAGTGTAGCGTCCTCAGCCAAAATGAACATGATCATCGCAGGTGATGGTCATACGAATATCCGAGCAGAAGACAGCCTCTCAAAAACTGCGGGAAACTGGGCAGCGGCGAAGCAAGATTGCGATATCATTATCGCTAACCCACCGTTTGGAACGTCAGAAACAGATTCTTTGGGTGCTGCTGACTGGAAACAGTACCCCCTGCGCTTGCCAAAAGGACAACAGCTTTTCTTGCAAAAGATGGTTTTGGCCACAAAAGCAGGGGGAGATATTTGCACGGTGATTGATGATGGTTTGCTTAATACCGCATCGTCAAAAGAGCTGAGAAAATGGATGTTCCAGAATACACGAATAAAGGCTGTTGTTAGACTTCCAGAAGAAACCTTCAAGCCTAATAAGATCAATGTCCGATCAAGCGTTCTGCTGATGGAAAAGAGAGAGGCAAGCGACGTAGACCTAGACGACGAATACGACGTTACTTTCATCGATGTGAAGTCATTAGGCTATCACGGTTCAGGAGAACCAATCCGAGGGTTTGACCTCAACGCGATGCTATCTGAGATTGAGAAGGAAGCGCTCGATAAATCAGGATATGGCCTAAGAAACGGTGATCAATGGGCGGCGTTCAACGTAGCGCTCAAGTCTTTCCGTGAAGACAGCTATTTCCGACTCGATTTGAAATATTGGCATCCAGCAGCAGCGGATGTTGTTGAGCAGCTGAGCAAAGCTGGTGCTATGACTGTAGCAGACATCAACACCATTGAGACTAGACGTGGAACAAGCCCCAAAGCCGAAACCTATGTCGGTGAACCAGACGGTTTTGCAGCTGTTATAAAAGCGGGTACGTCAATCACGAAGTATGGGAATGTTGTGCCAAGCGAGGACTATATCGAGAAAGACGTATTTGACGAGATGCAGGCAGTCTCAATCGAAAAAGGTGATGTTTTGATATCCTCTACTGGTACAGGCACACTAGGAAAAGTTGGTGTTTATGACACGGATTTGCCTGCAATCGCCGATGGTCATGTGACCATTATTCGTGCCGATCAGGAGAAAATTGACCCGTTTTATCTAGCAGATTATCTGAGAGTAGGCGGAGGGGCGTTGCAGATTGAACGCCTCTATACTGGTTCAACAGGTCTGATCGAACTGACGCCTGACGACGTGAAACGGATATTCATTGACACTTTAGACGATGATTTAACAAAGCAGATTGAAATTTCTAAGAAACTCAGGCTCGCCGAAGGCGCTTATCAAAGCTCGATTTCTGGGGCAGAGGTGACACTAGAAACCGCACGTGCGGCTTTCCTAGGTCTTAGCTAGTTTCACTTGTTGAGCTGATCTTGTTGACAGTATCTGCACTTGAACGTGGGAAGCCTGACTTGTCAGCCGAAATTTGCGGGCGTTCCAAAGCCAAAAAGCTAATTTCGGGGTGTGCCTTCAAGCGTTCTAAAAAACTGATAATGGTTATTATGTTAATATTTTTTATAGTTATCAACAAGTTATCGGAAGATATGGATTTTCAATAACTATCTTTTACTTGCACGGCAAAGTAATCACGTCTGGTTATGCTGCGTCGCACACAAGTAAATCACGGACAAAATCAAAGGAAGATTTGATGCAGTGTTTACTTTTTCTCGATCAGTTTTTGACCCCTTAAACGGCCAATTAGAGAAGGCTTCTCGTTATCCCCTAGGAGGTTTTTTATGATCCTTTGGCGAACTGGCCACTTAAATGGTTTCGCATCTTCAGTCTCGGGTGGTGGTGTGTAGGCCTTCCTTTTCCGTTTGGGATGCCTGAAACGCATTTCAGCAGCACAGTAAGGACACGGTACAATTTTGTACTCAGTAGAACTGGAAGTTAGATCACTCCAAGCATTTGGCCAAGTTTCAAGGTTGGCGCAAACGACACCTTCACAGTGCCTACATGGATAGTAAGAATCTGCGCCGCAGATATGGCAGCTATGGTTGTGTCCAACTTGAGGATCATTCTTCACCAGCTCACCAATACCGTTATTTGAAAAGAAGGGATAGATTGATCGCGTTGGAGTGGAGTAAAGCTCTGCAAGCTTGGCAACGTTCTCATCGATAGAGCGTTGTTTGAAATATGTCTCGACTGCTTCGCTACTTGTTGCGGTGTCCGCAGTCCTTTCAATATCACTTTCCATCACAGGTCGGGTGATCTCGTTCACCATCGGTTCGTTCTTGTATGGAATCGGGTTTTTCAGAGAGATCCGATTTCGCTCAGGGTGAAATACAAGTTCGCAAGAGATTTTCTGGTTTGTGACAATACAGAATATCCCAACCCTGCGTGGAAGAGCTGCGATACGCTCTTTGATTTCTGCTTCGTCGTATGGAGGAATGCGGTGGATGATTTTTTCGGGCGGCTTTTCAAAACCGTCATGAGTAATGAAGTTTTCAACAGAACCGACCGCTTGTCCGTCGGTGTCTTTGATGACTTTGTAAGCCTCTTGGTAGGTTTCACGCATAAAGGCATCGCCCTTGTCGATTGCCTCTTTGATGAGTTCGTTGCGCCGCGTTTTGATATCATTCATATCGGCGTTGGGGTTTAATCGAAAGATTCCGAAGGCTGTTCGTCTGTCCATTATGGCCTCCTAAGTTTGACACAAGCCGATGAATTCATGTAATTTAATAAGTCTGTGAATAGTAATGAGTGGCGAGAACTACGTGGACGTTTTGTCCAAGCAATTGAAAATACACCTATCGGATCGTATTCCCTTGACGGTGCCCGCATGGCACCCGAAGTTTTCCAATATACAATTGACCCCGTGGGTGCGGCTTCCATTTTATACAACGCTTGGAAGTTCACAGATGAACCCGTCGAAAAGACGCGAGCAGTGCGCGCAGAATTGCTGACGGATTTCCTCGCAGAAGAGGAAGAAGCCCGCATAGCGGCTGGCGTTCTTGAACCAGCCGAAGGTATGTAACCCCTCATTGCCTTATCCTCACCTGTTCAAACCTCAACGGCTTCGCCAGCATGTCATAAGCGTGTTCTACGAACCGTTGATAGGACTCTGGCTGTGTTGAGTTCTCAAGGAGCTGCTTTTTGCGGGCTTCTAAATCATCGAGTGTGTACATTCCTGATACTCCGAACAAAGCTGATGCCTCGACAATTGTCAGTTTGGTGGTTGCCTGTTGTGCGTTATGCAAGGGCACGACATTGTCGGCGAAGCAATGCAAACAGCGGCAGA
>DQCL01000200.1:0-6661 GCA_003533975.1 Octadecabacter sp.
ATCGCGCCTTTGGTGTCCATGAGGGAGTACATCGGGATGCCGCCGCGCTTGGCGACCATGTAGTCGTTGAAGTCGTGTGCGCCGGTGATTTTCACCGCACCGGAGCCGAAGTCCATGTCTGGGTAATCATCGGTGATGATCGGGATCAGACGGCGGGACTCTTTCGGGCCAACGGGAATTTCACATAGTTTTCCGACGATTGGAGCGTAACGTTCATCCCGTGGATTGACCGCAACCGCGCCGTCACCGAGCATGGTTTCGGGGCGTGTGGTCGCGATTGAGATATAGTTGCGCGTTTCGCTAAGTATTACATTTCCGTCTTCATCTTTCTCAACGTACTCATACGTGGCCCCACCCGCGAGCGGGTATTTGAAGTGCCACATGTGGCCGTCTTTTTCGATGTTTTCGACCTCAAGATCGGAGATCGCGGTTTCGAAATGCGGGTCCCAATTGACCAGACGTTTGCCGCGATAGATGAGGCCTTTGTTGTACATTTCAACGAACACCTTAATCACGGCGTCGTGGAAGTTTCCCTGCGCATCAGCGGGCGCACCGGGGGCGCCGGACATGGTAAATGCTGTACGCGACCAATCACAAGACGCGCCAAGGCGTTTGAGCTGGTTAATGATCTGGCCGCCGGATTCGGCCTTCCAGTCCCAAACCTTTTGAAGGAACTTTTCGCGGCCCAGTTCAACCCGTTTGGGTTCTCCGTTTTCGGCAAGCTTGCGTTCGACAACCATCTGCGTCGCGATGCCTGCATGGTCCATGCCCGGCTGCCAAAGGGTGTCAAAGCCGCGCATGCGGTGCCAGCGGACCAGNNTCCTGCAGCGTGTTGTTGAACGCGTGGCCAATGTGCAAAACGCCCGTGACGTTTGGCGGCGGGATCATGACGCAGTAGGTGTCATCGCGTTTGGCATTTGCGCCTGCGACGAAGGCGTCATTTGACAGCCAGCGGTCGGTGATGCGGGCCTCGGCCTCGCGTGCGTCGAATTTCTTTTCCATTGGCATGGGATGCGCCCTTTTCATCTGTTGGGCGAGGGATACTCAAACACGGGGCAAAGGGGAAGGTGGCAGTTACAAAAACAGGGGCGCAAAGGGGGCTGGACCTGCCGCGCAACGCGACTAGGGTTTCAAGGATGCAAGCCGCGCGTTACCATATTGAAAGCATTAAGGGGGATGATGGCCCGATGAGGGACATCCTGCGTTGCATGAGAAAGGGCGCTACATGGCGCTGACCAACTGGATCAAAAGTATTTTCGGGCGTGGACGCCGGCATGAAACGGCGGGCGTACGTAAGCGCGGACCGGCGACCCATGTGATCATTCTGGATGGCACGATGTCGTCCTTGCTTGGGGGGGAAGAGACCCATGCGGGCCAGCTTTACAAGCTCCTACAAGAGGCCAGCTATACGGCCAAACTCGGGGCGAACCTGACGATTTATTATGAGCCGGGGATCCAGTGGGCAGACTGGGGGGCGACGCTGGATGTCATGCAGGGGCGCGGTATTAACCGCCAGATCAAGCGCGCGTATGGGGTATTGGCGTCGCGGTATCGCGAGGGGGATCGCATTGTTTTGGCCGGGTATTCCCGTGGTGCATATGCGGCGCGGTCCCTTGCGGGGGTGATTGACCTTGTTGGGCTTGTGAAGACGGGCAGTGCAACAGAACGCAATATTCAACTGGCCTATCGTCACTACCGTAGAGGTGGGCGCGGGAGTGCGGCGCAGGCGTTTCGCAAGCGCCATTGCCATTCAGCCGTGGAGATTGAGGCGGTTGCCGTTTGGGATACCGTTAAGGCGCTTGGGGTTCGGTTGCCGATTTTGTGGCGCTGGTCGGCTGTGGAACATCAGTTTCACAACCACGCATTGGGCGCGTCTATTAAACACGGGTTTCATGCCTTGGCGTTGGATGAAACCCGCGAGGCCTATGCGCCCGTGCTTTGGACCTGCCCCCCCGGATGGCAGGGACGTATGGAGCAGGTCTGGTTTTCTGGCACCCATGGTGACGTTGGCGGGCAGATTGGCGGATATGAGGCCGCGCGCCCTTTGGCGAACATATCGCTCGTCTGGATGTTGGAACGGCTGGAGATGTGTGGGGTTCCTTTGCCGACCGATTGGGCAAGCCGGTTTCCAACCGATGCGACGGCGCCGTCCATGGGGCGCTGGCGGGGGTGGTCAAAGATGTTCTTAGTGCGCAAATCCCGTGTGGTCGGGCGCGATCCGTCAGAGACATTCCATCCGAGCGTCGCACAGCGCCATCCCAACGAGACCAAATTCGCCGTACCCAACTGAACACAAGCGCGGCTTGTGTGCATTTTTGATTGGGGTATGGGGCTGGCGTGAGCCCACACTGTTTGGGGTCTGCGCGTTCTGACGTGGTGGATTTGAGTATTTTTGAGCCAAAGAAGCCGGGGCTATGCCACGTTTTGAAGGGTTTGTTTCTGGGTGACACCAAGGGCGTGGCAGATGTCACGCGTCAGTTCCGGTTTGTTCAGCGTGTAGAAGTGCAAGTGGTCGACGCCTTGAGCCTGTAGGTCATCGCAAAGCTCGCATGCTTGTGCCAAGGCCAGAAGGTCTGTTGTTTCGGCGTCGGTCGCTTTGGCGAAGGCGTCTTGCAAGACCTGTGGGATGTTGGCGCCGCAGCTGGCGGCGAATTTTTGCACGCCGGTCCAGTTTTCGATTGGCAGGATTCCCGGAAGGATCGGGGCGGTGATGCCGGCATCCGCGCAGGCGTCGCGGAACCGCAGGAACGTGTCTGCTTCAAAGAAAAACTGGGTGATGGCGCGGGTCGCACCGGCGTCTATTTTGGCTTTGAGGTGATCAATGCAGGCCTGTTGGCTGGACGCATCAGGGTGCATTTCAGGGTAGGCACCGACCGTGATCTCAAATCCTTCGTCGGCCAAGGCGCGGGTGAGGTCGATCGCGCCGTCAAACCCTTCGGGGTGCGGGCGAAAACCGTTTGAGCCTTTTGGCGGGTCGCCGCGTAGGGCCACGATGTGGTTTACGCCTGCGGCTTTGTAATCTTTCGCGATGGCCAATGTTTCGGCGCGGGTCGCGTCCACGCAAGTAAGGTGGGCTGCAACGTTGAGGTCGCTGGTTTTCACAAGGGCATCCACGGCTTCATGGGTGAGCGCGCGGGTTGTGCCACCTGCGCCGTAGGTCACCGAAACGAAGGTTGGATCCAGAGGCGCCAAAGTTTGCACGCAATCGCGAAGGCGAAACGAGGCCTGTACGGATTTGGGCGGGAAAAATTCGAAGGAAATGGCAGGGCTGGACATGGTGGCGTGCTCCGTAAGGTTGCATCCTTATCGTGGTTTGGCGTAGATGAGGCAAATTCATAACCTTCACGAACATCATGAGGCTGGTTCAGATATGCATATCGAGTTTCGCCATTTGCGCACGATAAAGGCCATCCATGACATGGGGGGGCTGGCGCGGGCGGCAGATAGTTTGGGGATCACGCAATCGGCGTTGAGCCATCAGATCAAAGGGATCGAAGACCAAGCGGGGGTGGAGTTGTTCGTGCGTCGTTCAAAGCCACTAAAGTTGTCGGCGGCGGGGAAACGGTTGTTGGCGGCGGCTGACCGCATATTGCCCGAAGTTGCAGCGCTGGAGGCGGAATTTGCGGGGCTGGTGCAGGGCCACGCGGGGCGTATGCATATCGCGATTGAATGCCATGCCTGTTTTGAGTGGTTGTTTCCTGTGCTGGAGGGCTTTCGCAAAGCGTGGCCGGATGTGGATGTGGATATTCGCCCCGGATTGGCGTTTGAAGCGATGCCGGCCCTGCAAAAACAACAGGTTGATCTTGTGGTATCCTCTGATCCGGAGGACATCGCTGGTGTGACGTTCCTGCCGTTGTTTGACTATGAGCCTGTATTCGTGGCGGCGAAGAACCACCCGTTGGCAAGTAAAGCCTATATTGAAGCAGAAGATTTTCGTGATGAAACGCTGATTACCTATCCGGTGGAACGCGCACGGTTGGATATTTTCTCACAGCTTTTGACGCCTGCGAATGTGCAGCCAAAAGACGTGCGGCAGGTTGAGCTGACGGCCGTGATATTGTTGCTTGTGGCGTCGGGGCGCGGGGTGGCGGTGTTGCCGGATTGGGTTGTTCGGCAGGCGTCGTATGGGTCCGACTATGTTACGCGCCCGTTGACGAAAGCGGGGCTGACCCGCCGTCTTTATGCGGCCGTGCGCGATGATGAGGCGGAATTGCCCTATGTCGCCCATTTGGTGCGACATGCGCGGCAAGAAGCGGTGAAGTTGCAGCGGTCTTAGGCGGGCTGTTGTTTTTTCAGGAGTGCGGTTGCGTCGCGGATGGGAAGGGCGGCGTTGTAGAGATAACCTAATGGGTAATCGCGCGTAGCTAAGTCGGTGGTCGTGAATAGCCCCTAGTTTCCTAGACGCCGTCTTGCCCCATTTTTAGGGAAGACGGTATCTACAATCATAGCGCGAAGTGTTATGATTGTGCTTGAATTGCAATCAAGTTGCCGCTCACCCCCCTTGTTCGTAAATGACGCAGCCCCTATACGCCCCCAGAACTGATGCGGCGCCGATTTTCGGTCAACGCACAAAGGAGATCGACATGGTTGCTAGTGCAAACCTCAACGTGATGATGAAGACAGCCCGCCGTGCGGGGCGTGCGTTGCTCAAGGACTTTGGCGAAGTCGAGAACCTTCAGGTGTCCACGAAGGGTCCGGGTGACTTTGTGACACGTGCGGACCGCAACGCGGAGTACCTGATCAAAGAGGCACTGATGGAAGCCCGCCCGACCTATGGTTTCGTTGGCGAAGAGGGCACCGAGATTGAGGGCACAGACCCGACGCGCCGTTGGATTGTTGACCCGCTGGATGGCACAACGAACTACCTGCACGGCTTGCCCCATTGGGCCGTTTCCATCGCGCTTGAGCACAAGGGCCAGATCGTGATCGGTGTCATTTATGACCCGATGAAGGACGAGCTGTTCTTTGCTGAAAAGGGCGAAGGCGCGTGGATGAACGAAAAGCGTCTGCGTGTTTCTGGCCGCAGCAAGATGATCGAGAGCGTTTTCTCAACGGGTTTGCCGTTTGCGGGGCGCACGGACCTGCCAGAAACGTTGCAAGACCTTGCACGAATTTTGCCAACCTGCGCCGGTGTGCGCCGTTGGGGGACTGCTTCGCTTGATTTGGCGTATGTCGCGGCGGGCCGTTACGATGGTTTCTGGGAACGTCGTTTGAAGATGTGGGATATGGCTGCGGGCCTTATCATTGTGCGTGAGGCAGGGGGTATGGTTGAGTCCATCAACCCTGCGAACGACATCCTTGAATCTGGTGAGGTTATTTGTGCCGCTGAGCCGATCTTTGAGAAGTTCTCAAAGGTGATCCGCGCCAAGTCGTCCTAGGGCCAAACGTTTCTAAAGCGCAGCGAAGATATCAATCTGGTATCCGTCAGGGTCTTTCACCGTCGCGTAGCGCTGGCCCCAAAAGGCATCCCAAGGTTCAACGGTAAGAACATGTCCGGCGTCTTTTAGGGCGGCAGCAACAGAGTCCACCTCAGCGGGGGTGTCACACAGCATGGCAAAGCTGGAATGGTTGGGGGGTGTTGGCGGATGCCCTGTGAGCTGTTCCATCAATTCTGCGGTGTCGATCATCAAGCGCACTTCGCCGGGTTTTGTAATCGGTTCGACGTGTTTGTCGTCTGGTCCAACAGCGGGGAATTCAAAGCCCAGAAGTTGGTAGAACGCGATCGTTTTAGCCATGTCTTTTGAAGACACCGCAACTGCATCGAGTTTGATCATATCAGGCCTTCCGATCTGAGGGGTGGTTGACGCCGTCATTCCAGACGATGGGTTCATATTCAGCGGGGTTCACGCCGTCGATGCCACCCATGTTCACCCCGTACTCATTGGGGTTTGAGCGGCGCTGGTGGTGCGTATAGATCCCGCAGGTTTTGCAGAAATGGTGCTTGGCCGTGTTGGTGCCGAAACTATAGAGAGTCAGGTTTTCTGCGCCTTTGACGACCTCGAGGTCCCCGACATTCACGATTACAACCGCTGCCCCACGACGCCGGCAGAACGAGCAATCACAGCGTTGCGCAGTGTTCAACCCATCCGACAGGGTGACGCGCAGTTCAACTGCGCCGCAATGACAGGTTACTTTGGTCATCTGTTTCTCCGAATGATGGGAATGTTGGAACGCGAATAGCTTGCCTCGGGGTGGGGCGGGTGGCCTTCGGTGCGGTCCCAATAGTGGGTTGATCCGCGCCGCAGCCAGATTGGAAGGGTCATCACAAAGCCCGCGATAAAGCCGCCAACATGCGCCCAGTACGCCGTTCCGCCGCCCTGTAGGTCACTGCCTAGACCGTTGACGACCTGTAGGGCCATCCAGATGCCCAATACGATAAAGGACGGGATCGGGATGATGCGGACGATGACGACGAAAAAGAGCAAAACATCGACGCGGGCCTTGGGGAACAGCAACAGATAGCCCCCCATAACGCCCGCAATTGCACCGGACGCGCCAACCATTGGAATGGCGCTGGTCGGGTTGGGAAGGTATTGCAGGTAGGCTGCGGCGAACCCGCTGAGGATGTAGAACCCCAAGAACGGAAGGTGCCCCATTTCTTCTTCCATGTTGTCGCCAAATATCCACAAAAACAGCATGTTACCGGCCAGGTGCATGAAGC
>DQCL01000200.1:6685-7397 GCA_003533975.1 Octadecabacter sp.
GGCCAGAAGGCGTAATCAATCAGGAACTGATTGCTGGCCGTGACATTGGTGAGAACGCCGTATTGCCATGCAAAGACCAAGACGTTCAGCCCGATCAGGGCGAAGGTCACATATGGGGTTCTCTCGGACGGGTTGTGATCGCGAATTGGAAACATGCCTGACCGTCCGCGAATGGGGGCGGGCGGTCAAGCGGTTATCGTGGATTAGTGGGCCCTGANNCTGACCCTAGCCGCCGACTTCGGCCAAAAGTGCGGCGTTGCCACCCGCTGCTGTGGTGTCGATGCAGATATGGCGTTCGTGTAGGACGTGACCTTCGTTCAGCGGTTCGGTGATCAGCGGGACAATCGCGCCCGTGCGTTTGGCAAGTGCACGTTCGATGTGACGCGCGCGGTCGGCATCGCCATGCCAGAGAGCGGCGGCGATTTGCAGGGTTTGCAGTTCTTCGCCTGATACGTCGTCGTCATGCACCATAGGGGTTCCGCCAAGGTCCAGCACCGTGTCCGCTTGCGCCTGTTTGTCCGGCCCCAAGCACAGGATCGCCCCGCGCGGATGGGTCGACAGGCGGTTGGATTCACCGGTTGGGCCGGGCAGGTCAACGGGCACGGGCGGGATGTCTGGATAGTCGACGGATGCCGCAAAGCGCGGCATATACATCGGACCGCCTGCCTTGGGTCCAGTGCCAGAAAGACCTTCGCCGCCAAAGGGTTGGCTG
>DQCL01000031.1:0-6169 GCA_003533975.1 Octadecabacter sp.
ACCGGTTCAAGTTACAGTTCAACCACAACGCAGCCCCCCGTCGCCCGCACGCCCCCCCCAAGAACAGTCGCGCGGCGCACAATCTGTAACGACGCCCAGCACCTTGGCTCCATCAAAAGTAACCTCGACACCGGTACCAACAGTGCCGGTTTTTGAACTCACCAACCCGATGCCGATTGTTGCTCTGGAAACTGAACTACCCGCGATCCAGCCCCTGTCCACCAGTGTGACGAACGCCTCGGCGACCGTCGCCCCCCCATCAAATGCACCGCAAGTTGCCGCACAAATTGTTGCGGCTGTTTCCCAGTCTTCCGGTTCAACAACTGAGATTCTACTAAACCCGGAAGAACTTGGTCGTGTTCGAATTTCCCTCACGAATGGCGATGCAGGAATAACGGTGAACATCCTCACGGAACGGGCGGAAACCGCAGATCTGATGCGCCGCAACATTGAACTTCTCGCACGTGATCTACGTGACTTGGGTTACGAAAACCCCAGCTTCACATTCGACGAGCGATCTGGCGGGGCACATGACACGTGGCAGGATGAGCAACCAGAAACGTCACCTGACAATCCAAACAACACACCAGAGCCGCCGACACCCAGCATGCACGTCGCCATGACGGGCGGCCTAGATCTTAAATTGTAACGAAAGTAACTCTCATGGAAATCACCCAAACCACAACAACCGCATCGTCCTTCACACCACAAACTGAAACATCAGAGGCGGTTCTTAGCTCTGACTTTGATACGTTCTTGAAGATGTTGACGGTCCAGATGGAAAACCAGGACCCGCTCAATCCAACAGATTCGTCTGAGTACGCCCAGCAGCTGGCCACGTTTTCCGGCGTCGAACAGGCCGTCCTCACCAATGATCTTCTCTCGTCTTTGATGGTGCAGATGTCGACGAACGGTATGGCGCAGATGGCGGATTGGGTCGGCAAAGAAGCCCGCGCAGCGGTTCCAGCGCAATTTGACGGATCCCCAATCACCATCTCGCCGAACCCCGCGGCCATCGCTGACAAAGTGGAACTTGTGGTGTTGGACGCAGACGGAAATGAGGTCCAGCGCAGCGAAATTCCAAAATCGACTGACCCTATTGAATGGGCTGGAACCGAACCTGACGGAACACCGCTACCCTCAGGTCTCTACCAGTTCCAAGTGGTCAGCTATTCGAACGGAGAGGCCGTTCTTTCAGAAACCGCAGACATCTACACCCGCGTCCAAGAAGTTCAGAGCGAGAACGGAGAATCGGTTCTTGTTCTCGAAGGAGGGGTCTCTGTGTTGGCTTCAGACGTGAGCGCGCTGCGCGAAGGCTAGATTAAACAATCGCCGCAATCGCGACAGCCGCCACCGTAGCGAAACCGGCGCCTAGAACTGCCCATCCGAATGCAGTCCACTTGTTCTGCTTTTGGGGGGCAGGTGGTTCCTCGCCAAGCCGTACCAATGCGGCCTCGGCGAGGGCAGGCAATCTTGGGCCGAACCGCGCCAAAACGCGCGCGGTTTTCACCAGGTCTTTGGTCATCGCCCGTGGGCCGATGCTGTCCTTGATATAGTTTTCAACGATGGGCTTTGCGGCGTCCCAAATATTCATCCGGTGATCAAACGTGCGCGCGACGCCTTCAACAACAACCATTGTCCGCTGCAGCAGGATTAACTCGGTGCGGGTTTCCATACCAAAGCGTTCCGTCACCTCAAACAAATACGATAGCAACTTCGCCATCGAGATTTGCTCGGCGTTCATGCCAAAAATCGGCTCCCCAACGGCCCGCAACGCCCGCGCAAATTCACTGACGTCACGGCCCGCCGGCACATAGCCCGCTTCGAAATGCACCTCTGCAACACGGTTGTAATCACGCCGGATAAAACCGAACAAAATCTCCGCATAAACGCGGCGCGTGTACTCGTCCAAATGCCCCATGATCCCGAAATCATAAGCGATGATATCGCCGTTCGGCGCGATTTTCAGATTGCCGTGGTGCATGTCGGCGTGGAAAAATCCGTCGCGCAACGCATGGTTCAAGAACAGCTGCAAAACGCGACGCGACAGGTCCGTCAGATCATGACCCGCCGCAGCAATCGCATCAACGTCAGCTGCATTAATGCCCTCCGCCCAATCCAGCGTCATGACGCGGCGCGCCGACAATCCCCAGCGCACACGCGGCAAAGCAAAGCCTTCGTCTTTCTCTGTGTTGTCCGCAAATTCGGATGCAGACGCGCTTTCCATCCGCAAATCCAGCTCGCTAACAACCACACCTTCGAAATGTTCGATCACGTCCAGTGGCTTCAATCGGCGCGCCGATGGCGACAACGCATTGAACACCGATGCCGCCAGATAAAATGCGTCCAGATCCTTCTGGAATGCCTTTTCAATGCCTGGCCGCAGAACCTTCACGGCGACATATTCACCATCCGACGCCAACCGCGCCTTGTGTACTTGCGCAATCGACGCAGCGGCGACTGGCTCGGAAAACTCGCTAAAGACCGTGTCCACAGAAACGCCAAGTTCTTTTTCGACCTCGGCCTTGGCGACTTCAACGGGGAACGGCGGTAGCTTGTCTTGCAGTACCCGCAACTGGACTGCCAGCTCAGACCCGACAACGTCTGGTCGTGTCGACAAAACCTGCCCGAATTTGATGTAAGCGGGGCCCAGCGCTTGCAGTGCCCGCGTAACCGGCTGCTGCGTTACATCGCCCTTCAACCCGAGCCATTGAAATGGCCAGGTCGCCCCACGCACAGCGATGCGCATCATGCGCGGCGCTTCCGCAGCGTCCAGAATGATCTTCATCGCACCCGTTCGTTCCAGCGTCGCGCCGGTTCGGATCAGCCGCCAGATATTGTGCGGTCCGCGCATGCTATAACTTCCAACCGGAATGAAGGCACGCAATCCCGAGGCTCAGATTGCGGTACTTTGCATTGTCGAATCCAGCTTCCTTAACCATCCCGAGGAACGTGTCCTGATCCGGAAACTTACGGATCGATTCAACCAGATATTGATAGCTGTCACGATCCCCCGTGATGACCTTACCCATCGCCGGAATCGCGTTGAACGAATAAACATCATACATTTTCTGCAGCATGTCATTTGGGATCTTGTTGAATTCCAGAACCATCAAACGACCACCCGGTTTCAGCACACGGTACGCCTCGTTCAATGCCTCTTGTGGGCGCGTGACGTTCCGAATGCCAAAGCTGATCGTGTAAACATCAAACGTGTTGTCCTCAAACGGCAGCGCCATCGCGTCACCAACAACCCAATCAAGCGAGTTGTCCAACTGCGCAGCCTCGGCCCGTTTACGACCCTCAATCAACATCGGCTCAGTCAGGTCCAAGACAGTGGCGTGCCCAACCTTCGCGCGTTTCAAAAAGCGAAACGAAATGTCCCCTGTACCACCTGCAACATCGAGCAACTTTTGCCCTTCACGCGGCGCGAGCCAATCCATCATCGCATCTTTCCAGATACGGTGAATGCCAAGGCTCATGGCGTCATTCATCACGTCATACTTGCTGGCAACACTGGAAAACACGCCCTGCACAAGGCCCGCTTTGTCGCCTTCCGGCACGGTTTCAAACCCGAAATGCGTCGTTTGATCGTTCTGGTTCATGCCATTTCTCAGCCTCACTATTGTCAAAATGGACCTATAGCTAAGTGGTTCAGAGTTCAAACCAACATATCGACGCAGCGCAGATCGCCGCGAATACGGCGCAAAACCAAACGCCGAAAACCACGATGCGCGCTGGCGGTAGCATTTTTGGATCACGCAAGACGTTTTCCTAACTGGTAAATACCTTATAACCCCTCCAACATTGGATGGGAGCATCATGCCTGAACTACCAGAAGTCGAAACCGTCCGACGTGGCCTCGGCCCTTCAATGGAAGGGCAGGTCATCACCCGCGCTGATGTAAACCGCCCTGACCTACGCTGGCCGTTCCCCGAAAATATGGCTGCGCGACTAACGGGCGTCAAAGTCACCGCATTACGCCGTCGATCCAAATACATCCTTGCGGACCTCGATACAGGCGAAACCCTCATCATCCACCTTGGCATGTCAGGCCGGATGACCGTGTCCGGTGATCCGCTCGGCCAATTCCACCATGATCACCCCGCACCTGCAAAGCACGATCATGTCGTCTTTCACATGGAGAACGGCGCGCGGGTTACCTTCAACGATGCGCGACGTTTCGGCGCGATGGATCTCGCGAACACGGCCAAGCTGGATGATCACTGGTTGATCAAACCAATCGGCCCTGAACCGCTGGGCAATGACTTTAACGAATCCTACCTCGCCACCGCGCTTTCAACGCGAAACACGCCGATCAAAACCGCACTATTGGATCAGCACGTCGTCGCGGGTCTCGGCAATATCTATGTCTGCGAAGTTCTGTACCGCGCCCGCATCAAACCGACTCGCAAAGCGAAAGACCTGTCAAAAAAGCACATCGTGTCTCTCGTACCCATCATTCGTGATGTGTTGAACGAAGCAATCGCAGCAGGCGGATCATCCCTCAAGGATTACCGTCAAGCGGACGGAGAGTTGGGCTACTTTCAGCATGGTTTTCAAGCCTATGACCGCGAAAACGACCCCTGCCAAACACCTGACTGTAGCGGCACCATCGCCCGCATGACCCAATCTGGCCGCTCAACTTTCTACTGCCCTAAATGTCAAAGATAGCTTGATTGCGCCCGTGGCTTTGGTAAGCGTGAACGCTCATGAACAAGCGGAGCTATTCCAAATGGCCTACGAAACCATCATTGTCGAAATCGCGGACGACGTCGCGCTTATCACTCTTAACCGTCCGGATGCGCTGAATGCGCTGAATTCCCAGCTTCTGGGCGAACTGGCGAGTGCGGTCGAAGACGCGGATGCATCTGACAAAGTGCGCTGTATTGTTCTAACAGGGTCAGAAAAAGCCTTCGCAGCGGGTGCTGACATTAAGGAAATGGCCGATAAATCCTTTGTAGACATGTACCGGGCCAACTTTTTCGGGGACGAATCAGACCGCTTTCTTCGCGTTCGCAAACCAATCATTGCAGCCGTTTCAGGCTACGCGCTGGGCGGTGGATGTGAACTGGCGATGATGTGTGACTTCATTATCGCAGCCGACAACGCAAAGTTCGGCCAGCCGGAAATCAACCTCGGCGTAATCGCAGGAATCGGCGGCACCCAGCGTCTCACGCGCTACGTGGGCAAGTCGAAATCAATGGACATGCACTTGACGGGTCGCTTCATGAACGCCGAAGAAGCGGTGACTTCCGGCCTCGTGAGTCGCGTGGTCGCACAGAAGAAACTCAAAGATGAGGCCTTGGCCGCCGCACACAAGATTGCGGAAAAGTCTTTGCTCGCAACGATGGCAGTCAAAGACACGGTGAACCGCGCCTATGAAACGTCCCTCACAGAGGGCGTCAACTACGAGCGCCGCATGTTCCAAGCCCTGTTTTCCACCGAAGATCAGGCCGAGGGCATGGCGTCTTACATTGAAAAGCGCGAACCGCAGTTCCGCGACAAGTAACCTACGTTATATAGTGCAGCTTATCGAACGCCACGCGCCAGTCTCGCACGCGTGGCGCCATCGCGCTCGGGTCATTGCTACCCAGCGCTTCAGCGATCAAATCCGCCATCTGGTCAACATGCTCTATATCCACACCCCAGCGAACCAACTCGGGTGTGCCAATCCGCAAGCCGTTCATGTCACCGGCAACAGCATCAATTGGTAGGCCAATCCCGCAGGCCAAGAAGCCCGCTTTGCGCAATTGTTTTGAAGCGGCCTGCCCACCACCATACGCCGCAGCCCGAACCGCAAACTGATGGCTGGACGTCGCGCCATTTGCCGTCTCGAAAATCGGAATGCCGCGCGTCTTCAATGCAGCAGCTAATCCTTGTGCGACCTCAATCATCTTGGCGGCGTACCCTTGCCCATGATCGCGCCAATCCAGCATCGTCACAGCCATCGCTGCTGATTTCGCGGCATCAAAATTCGCCGTCATCCCCGGAAATGCAATCGCATCAAACGCCTCAGCCATCTGCGCATCATTCGTCACGATCAAACCACCCGCAGGCCCGCCGAGGGATTTATAGGTCGACATCGTCATGAAATGTGCGCCCTCGGCCAGCGGGTCACGCCATGCCTTACCCGCAATAATCCCGCATTGGTGGGCGGCATCAAACA